>NZ_JBHYMF010000217.1:0-10788 GCF_042742855.1 Streptomyces sp. NPDC058877
CAGCAGGCACCGATCACTTACGAACAACAGTCAGCTACCCTGATACTTGCCGCATAACGACACGAACAGGTGTCCACCCTCCGGGGACAAGGCCCGAGAGGCCCGCCGCCGGTCCTCGCAGGGACCGGTTGAAGCTGGAGGCAGGCTGAGCCCCGGGTTGGGGGTGAGGCCGGAAAGCAGCTTCGACAACGTAGGGGCGGACCGACACCACCAGACGGTTCGTGCCCGCAAGCGAAGACGGAATGGGTGCAAGGAAACTGAACCAGTGGTTGACGTCCCGTGAGTCGTCAGCGGCCTGCCGAACCTGGTGGATGGGCCGCTATGCAGTGCTGGAGAGTGCTCTATCCGATGGCCTCTCCTCTCCCGCCGCCTTTATCCCATGGGTTTCGGGAGGCCCGGACCAAGACTGCGATGTGCGGTCCGTGGCGATGCTGCCGGGGTATAGCTGGGCACCGAAGCCGTCGCAGAGATCCTCAGTGAACGTGGGAAGCGATCTGGCATCGCCCTTCCCGTCCGGCAGCCGGCCGGACGGCGGGCAGGCGCAATGCCCGCTGATGACGCCAGATCGTGGCGGAGTCGCCGTAGTACTCGGAGACCGGGAAAGCCGGTCACATGGGGAAGGGCGACAGCGTGATGGCAGCAGGACTGCTGTCGGGGAGGAACGTTGTTGAATAACGACGCGCCGTCGACAATGTGGCCGGGCAGTATGACGGCCGAGCGACGGGTACTCGATCATCAGATCAAGCTGCACCGATGGGCAAGGAACGAGCCGGATCGCCGGTTCGATGATGTATTCAACTTGATCTGCGACCGGGCTACTTTGGTGGTGGCCTGGGGGCGGGTGTCTGGCAACCGGGGTGCCAGGACAGCAGGTGTGGACGCGGTGACCCGCTACCACATCGAGGAACGTCATGGAGTGATTCCGTTCCTGGAGGAGCTTCGCTCCTCGCTCAAGGGCGGGTCTTTCACTGCGCTGCCGGTCAAGCAGGCGGTGATTCCCAAGAAGAACGGCAAGGTCCGTTACTTGGGTATCCCGACACTGCGGGACCGCGTCGCGCAGATGGCCCTCAAGCTGGTCCTGGAGCCGATTTTCGAGGCCGATTTCTACCCGTCCAGTTACGGGTATCGGCCTGGGCGTCGGGCTCAGGATGCCATCGCCGAAATCCACCGCTTCACCCGCAAGCCGTCGACCTACGACTGGGTCATCGAGGGCGACATCAAGGCTTGCTTCGACAACGTCGACCATCACGTCCTGATGGACCTGGTGGCCGAGCGCATCAAGGACCGCAAGGTCCTGCGGCTGGTCAGCGCGTTTCTGCGGGCCGGGGTTGTCGAGCTGCACGGTGGATTCGCGGAGACCCTCACGGGCACTCCGCAAGGAGGAGTCGCCTCTCCGCTGCTGGCCAACGTCTATCTCTCTGTCCTGGACCGGCATTTCTCGCGGATCTGGAACACCGAGATGAGTCCCGGCTGGCAACGGCAAGCCCGGCGGCGCAAGGGGCTGCCGAACTACCGTCTGGTGCGATACGCCGACGACTTCGTCGTGCTGGTGCACGGCACCAAGTCCGAGGCCGAAACGCTCAAGGCGGAGATCGGTGAACTGCTGGCCCGCAGGCTGAAGATGACCCTCTCGGTTGAAAAGACCCACATCACCCACATCGATGACGGCTTCGTCTTCCTGGGCTTCCACATCCAGCGAAGGCCCTTCGGCGACGGCCGTCGCGTCGTGCTCACCATTCCGTCCAAGCCCGCCTTGGCATCGGTGATGCACAAGATCAAGAAACTGACGGGGCGAAGTACCACGTCGCTCTCGTTGGAGGAGGTGCTGCGGTCGGTCAATCCGGTCCTTCGGGGCTGGGCGGCCTATTTCCGCTACGGCGCATCGAAGAGAACGTTCTCCTACCTCGGCTGGTACGCGTGGTGGAGGCTGCTTCTCTGGATTCGCTACAAGCACCCCCACCTGACCTGGAAACAGCTGCGGCGCCGCTACTACGGGGCAGACCGCATCACCGAGGGCGGGATCGTCCTCTACAACCCGGCGAAGATGCGGGTCCAGCGATACACGTTTCGTGGAGCGCAGATCAGCACGCCTTACAACATCGACGAGGTCGATCCCGACGGAGCACGCTTCCGCCGGACGAACCACGACGATGTGGCCTTCGTCGGCCAGGTCAGCGAATACCTCGCCTGATCCAGCGGATCACGTGGAGAGCCGGATGCTCGGCCAACGGGCACGTCCGGTTCGGCGGGCGGGGACGGGAAAACCGGCACTGGAAACAGTGCACGGCGTCTCGTCCCCGACCCAACACATGGAACTCGACCGCCGCGGCGCCGAACTCCTCTTCCAGGTTTTGACCGAGCGGGAGGAGAAGAACAGCGTGGCGATCGCTTCGAACGAGTCCTTCTCTGGCTGGACAAAGACGTTCACCGATCCCCGCCTCTGCGCGGCCATCGTCGACCGCCTCACCTTCGGCGGCAACATCATCGAGACCGGCACCGACTCCTACCGGCTGGCAACCACCCGTGCGCGCGCTGAACAGCAGGTCAGCTGAACCGCCCCCGAGGACTTGATCTCTGCCGCGAACGAGTTCTAGGGTCGGCCCACCCGACGTCTTCCCACTGGAAGTGTTCATGCCTCGCCGGTCACCGGGCGAGATCAGGACGCAGCTCCCGCAACGCCGAGCGCAACATCGGCGGGCACCCGTGATCCGCGGATTGTCCGCCTCGGCGAACAGGCAGATCGCCGACTTCGAACGGGGCCACGGCCTCCCCGCAGGCGAAGTCGCGCACTCGTTCCACCGCTGGAACACGTCTGTCCGCCGGTCACGCGCAGACCACGAGCCGTTCTACGAACGCGATGACACAGACCTCCGCAACGGCGAGTATCACGTCCGCACGCTGCTGGAGCTCACCCTCCATGCTCTGAGCTCGAAGGCACGACGCGAGCTGAGCGCAGTGATCGGTCCCGCAGACGAACGCGTGCTTCACCGCACGCTCAACAACCCCTTCGCACCCCAAGACCTCCCCTGGTGGATGCGTCGAATAGGTGTCTGAACCCCCAGCCGTTCCTAGTTCTGGCCGACATCTCCAGGCATCTCAGGCCAGAAGCGTTGCCAGCACTGGCCGACATCCGTTTTTCGTTTTCACCTACGCAGCCATTACGGAACTCGGCGAGAACAAGGAAACACTGACCGGCACCCCGCAAGGCGGCATCCTGTCCCCACTGCTGGCGAACATCGCCTTGTCGGCGCTCGACGAGCACCTGCACGGGCCGTGGGAACCAGGCGGGACGATGGCCACCGAAGGTAAACGCGCCTACCGGCGCCGCAAAGGTCAACCCACGTGGCGGGTCGTCCGCTACGCGGATGACTTCGTCGTCCTGGTGCACGGCACCGCGGCCGACACCGCGGCACTGCGCGAAGAAGTCGCTGACGTGCTCGAACCTCTCGGTCTGCGTCTGTCGCAGGCCAAGACCCGGATCGCGCACATGAGTGACGGGTTCGACTTCCTTGGCTTCCGCATCCAGTGGAAACGCAAAAGAGGCACGACCAAGTGGCACGTCTACACCTTCATCGCCGACCGGCCCATCCGGTCGCTGAAGGCGAAGGTCCGTGCTCTGACAGGCAGGACATCGCAGCAGGATCTTGCCACCGTGCTGAAGAGACTCACTCAGATCATGCGCGGTTGGGCCAACTACTTCAAGCACGCAGTCGCCAAGCATGTCTTCGACAGGCTCGACGCCTTCGTGTGGTGGCGTCTTATCCGCATGCTGCGGGAGCGTCACCGATGGAGTTGGGGCGACGTCCGCCGCCGGTTCACCACCCCCACCGGGCGGTGGCGACCCATCGCGGCGGACGGGGTTGAGCTGTTCCGCATCGCATCGGTCACGGTCAGCCGTTACCGATACCGGGCCAGCACGATCTCCAACCCATGGCACCCTGCGAACCCCGTCTGACGGCAGAGACCGTGGAGAGCCCGTTGCGCTGAGAGGCGCACGGCGGGTTCGGCGAGAGGTCCGGAGAAACGGACCGGGAGCAATCCCGGCACCGCGCTCCGGGCCTACTCAGCGATCTGTGCACGGTGAGTGACGGCGTCGCGGGGCGGTCGGCGTTGGGAAGTTGCCTGGAATTCGCCAGTAGCCGGGCCGCGGTGGCCGACAGTGCGGGACCGTGGATGAGTTGGTGCCCAAGCTGGAGGGGCTGCTGTTTCCGTCGGTCGCAGGCGTCACCGTGCTGTCGGTCGACGCGGACATCGAGTCGGTGAACGTGAGGGTCAAGTCCTCGGCGGTGGGGCACAGCTGCCCGGGCTGCGGTGGATGGTCGACCCGGGTCCACAGCTCCTACCTGCGGTTTCCCGTAGACAGTCCGGTCGGAGGGAGACGGGTCCGACTGAGCCTGCGGGTGCGGCGCTTCGTGTGCGGCGACCCGTCGTGTGGGCGGCGGACCTTCGTCGAGCAGATCAAAGGTCTGACCCGCCGCCACGGCCGTTGGACCGAGCAGTTACGGGCGACCCTCGCCTCGGTCGGCCTGGCGCTGGCCGGGCGGGCCGGTGCCCGGATGGCCGCCGTGTTTGGGGTGTCGGTGAGCCGGAGCACGGTGCTGCGGCTGGTCGGAGAGCTTCCCGATCCGCAGCCGCCGGCCCCGCGGGTGGTGGGAGTCGACGAGTACGCGACGCGCAAGGGTCGCACCTACGGGACGGTGCTGGTCGACGCCGAGACCCGCCGGCCGGTGGACCTGCTGCCCGACCGGGAGGCGTCGAGCCTGGCGGCCTGGCTGGCCGAACGACCGGGCGTCGAGGTCGTCTGCCGCGACCGCGCGCCGTTCTTCGCCGAAGGCGCCACCGAGGGCGCGCCGCAGGCGGTGCAGGTCGCGGACCGCTGGCACTTGTGGCACAACCTCAGCGAAGCGGCCGAGCGGGCTGTCGCCGGCCACCGACAGTGCCTGCGCGCCGCAATTCCGTTGCCCGGTCGAGACGGCATCGTCGAGCCGGCAGGCCGCGAGGAGAATGTGGACCAGCCTTGGCCGACGGACCACCGGTTCGCCGACCGCACCCGGGCTCGGCACGCCGAAGTGCACGCCCTGCTGGCCGCGGGGCACAGCAGACGCGCCGTCCAGCGGCAGCTCGGCATGACCTGGCGCACGGTCAAAGCCCTCGCCGACGCCGCGACCCCGGAGGAGCTCTTCCGGGGCCAGTGGCAGAACCGCCCGTCCATCCTCGACGAGTACAAGCCCTACCTCGACAACCGCTGGAACGAGGGCTGCACCAACGCCTGGAAGCTCTGGGAGGAGATCGTCCCGCTCGGCTACAAGGGCAGTTACCAGCGCGTCGGCGCCTACCTACGGCGAAAGCGGACCTCTCCCCGGCCCGTGACCGCGCAGCCACCATCGCCCCGCACCGTCGCGGGCTGGATCCTCCGACGGCCCGCAGCACTGTCCGAGGCCGAGCAACTCCAGCTCAAGACCGTCCTGGCCCACTGCCCCGAGCTCGACGCCCTCACCCGGCACGTCCGCTCCTTCGCCGTCATGCTCACCGAGCGCCAGGGCGAGCGGCTGCCGGAATGGCTCGACGCCGTCCGCCGGGACGACCTGCCCAGCCTCCACACCCTCGCCGCCGGCATCGACCGCGACCGGAACGCCGTCATCGCAGGACTCACCCTCCCCTGGAACTCCGGCGTCGTCGAAGGCCATGTCAACCGGATCAAGATGCTCAAGCGCCAGATGTTCGGCCGCGCAGGCTTCCAACTCCTTCGCAAGCGCGTCCTATTAGCGTGACTGAGCGTCGCCGTTCCGCGAACACCGAGGCCAGCAGCGATCACGGCTCACGGGGTGTCGGCGCACAGCGTCAAGTGACGCAGCGTCGTGTATGCGAGGTATCCGTGCCATGTGTCCACCATCGGAACCTGGCGAGCGAACTGCACGTAGGAAGTGTTCCCGTCCAGCACTCCCGTCAGCACTTCGCCATCCTCGCCTCCGGCTCGCTGTGCGGCGCGGGCGCAGGCCATCAAGGCGGCGCCGACCGCCGGGTGGGACGGGCCGTGGAAGTCGGCAGGCCAGTCGATGGGCCGTACCACCTTCGGTCCCAGCCAGGCGGTCAGGACATCCGCCACAACGCTCCACAGCTTGAACGGGCTCAGCAGGTGCGGAGTCTGGGCTATTCCATCCGGTCTGGCACCGCTCGGTCCCAGGAGTTCAACGAGAGGGCGGTCAAAGAGGGCCCAGGCGTCTCGGTCGAGGTTGTCGGTGCTGTTGGTCGCGTGAACCAGGTTGAAGACGGGGTTCAGGGCTCCGAAATCGCCGCGCAGAGTGCCCGGTCGGGCCCGGTGGGGAAGGGCATCCCCCATGAATCGGCCCGCGAGCTCGGCTGCAGCTGACCTTTCGCCCGAGGCCCGGCTGCCCTCCCGCTCCAAGAGCAAGGCATGCACCGGCCCCAAGCAGTAAAACACTGCGCTCAGGTGCCGATCGATTTGGTCTCCGGTGTGGGTGTCCGCGTTGAGGATGAGCTGGTGCTCCGGGCTCAGGAACAGCTCTCGGAACCCGCGCAGCTTGTAGCCCCGGTCGCGTGTCCAGAGGGAGATGAGCCGAGTGAGATGCTGGGCCACCCCGTCTGGCTTGACTATGAGAAGGGCGAAACGGTCCGGGTCGAGCAAGGAGGGCTCCTGTGCGAGCACGATCTCACGGGGCGCTCCGACTGTACCTGGAGCCCAGGCCAAGCCAAATTCGTCACTCCGCGTCGCCATTTCACGGAAGTTGAGCCAGAACCCGAGTTGGATCTGGCACAGATCTTGGGTAGCCGTCACGGCGGGTCACCGATGCAGCATCTTCCACGCCCTGGACGACGTACTCGGCTTGGATCTGCCCTGCAGGTAGTCCGGGACGGTGGGGGACACCTGGGGCACGCTAGGCTGCGGTTCTTCGGCGGATGGGGGCATGGCATGTGGCAGTGGGGGATACGGGTGGTCGTGCTCGGCGCGGCCCTGGTGGTCCTCGCTGGCTGCGGTTCCAAGACCGCCGAGACCGATGAGGAGGCGACAGGCGCGGCCACGGCCGCCGCCTGGACGCTCGCCGCTCCAATTCGCGTCGACGGTGTCCGTACCGCGGACGGCGGCCGGTCTCTGGTGGTCGATGCCGAAGTCCCCGACGGGGCACGCGACTGCGTCCGCAGCCTGCGCGGTGAGCTCGACACCGTCGAGCACGGCACGGTATACGTGAAGGTCACGTACGAGACCCGTTCCCAGGACCGGGACTCCGGCTGCACCGGCACGCGGCGGGTCAAAGCGACGGTGAAGCTGGGCGAGCCCCTGGGCTCCCGCAGGGTCATGGTGAACAGCATGAACGTGTACACCCCCGTCGGTGCCACGCCACCCGCCCTACGCCAGTGCGGTGAGAACGGCTGCGACCCCACGCCGCCGCGTTGCACCTCGTCCTCGTACCGGCAGGCGGTCAACGACACGGACATCCCCAAGCACACGAGCTGGGAGGAACGCGGCTGCGACGACACATGGCTGGTGCTGGACCTGTCGACCCGGATGGGGCCGGTGTGCGGTGATGCGGGCGACGGATGCTCCTCCTCTGGTGTCTCCCAGCGCTGGTTCTACCGGGCCGAATCCTCGGGCTGGCGGCCGGTCGCCACGAACGGCGATGCGGGGTGCGCCGGGATCCACAAAGTCCTGCCGGAATTGCCCGAGCACCTCTGTGCGTCGCTGCCGCGGCTCGACCGCGGCTGATCTCCCAAGCCTGCGGCTGCTTGGTTACTGGAGCAGGATCATTGCTTCAGGACGATGGCTGTGCTCTGCACGACGAGGGGGCCGGGGTGCTGCCGAAGTCCAAGGTCGATCTGTACGCGCCGAACAGCAGGTCACAGCCAGCTGACTCCCCACACAGCTCAAAGCGCGATCGGTCGGTACTTCAGGGCCTCAGCTTGTCTCCTACAGCTTGACGATCTATGGAAGCTTCAGGGTCAAGCTCAGCACGCCAGCCCGGCAATTCCTTGTCCAGCCATTCCTCGACGGTCCGCCGCCAAGGGTCGGTGGAGTCAGTGTCGACGACATCGGCCCAGGTGTCTTCAGCGGCGTCCGGATCGACGACGAGGCTGTCGAGGTAGGCGTCGAAGTCGTCAGCGACCTTGGTGAAGAGCCCCTTCGACAGGTATCCAGGGTGAGGGATGCCATGAACGAAGGCATGGAGCTGACCATGGGTAGCCGGGTTCAGGTCCAGGAACAGGGTGTCGCTCCCGCCGTTGCGGGCGATCGGCAGAAGCCCGGCCAGTGAGACCTCATGAGCGAGCCACCCCTCACGGCTGCGGCGGTACTCGCCCAGCAGGGTGCCCCAGCCGTATTCGCCATCGTCGTCACGGCCGAGCTGATAGAGGTCGTCGAAACTCTGGAACGGCTCCGGGTCACAAGCCGGCAATCGAACCGAGTACGTGAGGCTCTGCCCGCCCGCCGCCTCCAGGAACGAGCAGTAGGAACGCGGCAGTGGCAGCCCGATCTCCCGTTCGAGACCTTCAACTTCACCGCTCTCGAACGGCCTGAACGGCCCCACGACCAGGCGCCCTCGATACCAGCGCGACAACTCCTCAGGCACGGCCAGATTGTCGCACTCCGTGGCATCCCGGAATCCCCCAGGCCCCCGTGTTACTGAACGTCGGGCTGAGCACGTTCATCCATACCTGCCTGAGCACTCCGACAAGTACGCGGACAGCAGTCGTCGGACAGGGGCCGGTGGGCGTGCATGTCGGTGCGGAGGACGTTCGCCAGGATCAGGGCGTCGCCGGGGTCTGACTTCTTGCGCGAGACGGAGTGCCGGTCGCGGTAGCGGGCGGCCGCCATCGGATCGATCGCGAGCACCTTGCGCGTGCCGGTCCGCAGCACCGTGTCGACGGTCAGCGAATTCCCCAGGTCAAACGCCAAACGATTCCCACCAGCTCGACGCCTCGGGCCGCAGGCGGGAGGTGCACCACGTTGACGCCTGACCGCCCTGATATCCGGTCGACGGGCCGGACCTTGTAGCCCTACTCTCGCGCGGTGACGAACAACGTGGAGACTGGCGAGGACTTCCGCGCTCTGCTCCGGTGCCTCAGTCAGCGCTTCGAGGGCCTCGGGGCCGATGCGCCGGAGATCGACGACATCCTGCTCCGCTGGGCTGACGCCCTTCCTGAACAGGCTCCGGAGCCCGGCTGGCCAGGCCTGGCCGACCAGTTGCTCTGTGCGCTGGACGCGCCGTCGGCCGGGCTCGCCGAGCCCGCGCCCCTTGGAGACGAGCCGCTGGTCGCTTCGCCTGGAGAGCTACGAGTCCTGCTGCTGGCCCTGGCCGCCGACTTCGCCCGCAATCGCGCCTGGACGGCAGACCGGCTGGCCCGAGGACTGTGGGCCGGTGACGGCGGCGGCTGGGCGAGCGGCTCGATGGCCCAGTTCCTGGAGTCGTGGGAGTCGTGGCTCGGTGTCATGCTCGGCAGGCCACCAGCGTTCCCGGGCGTCCCACCGATCGAACCGGTGACCTGGGCCTCTGTGGCCTGGCAGCTCGGTACGGCCCGCGTCTATGAGTGAAGCCACCCAGCCGGCCTGATCAGTGCGGTTGGTCAACCTGATCAGGCCGGCCAAGCCCGGTCGGACGGACCACTTGTCGGTGGGGTTCCGGGGCCGCTTGTTCGGCCGGTAGCTGGGTCCGTTCATGATGACCTGAGGTTCCCCCGAGATGCGGGAAACCTCAGTGCGGGCTGACAAGGCGTACGCCTCCCGCAAGAACCGCGCCTACCTGCGCCGTCGCGGGATCCGCTGCACCATCCCGGACAAGGCCGACCAGGCACGCAACCGTCGAAGACTCGGCTCCCGCGGGGGCCGGCCGCCGCATTTCGACCCGGTCGACTACCGCGAGCGTCATGCGGTCGAGTGCGGAATCAACCGCCTCAAGAGGAACCGCGCGGTCGCCACGCGGTACAACAAGCTCGCCGTCCGCTACGAAGCAACAGTGCTGGTCGCAGTCATCAACGAATGGCTTTGACCAGCACTCTCGCAACGGAACCGCGCTAAACAAGCCTCGGCGCCCGCGGGCGCCGACGTGCCCGTCGCGATGTGCCGAGCCTGAAACCTCACAGGCTTCGCGCGCGCCACGCGCTCCATACCAAAAAGCCGCCCAGGACAACCACCTGGACAAGGGACGCGGACCAAGCTCCCATCAAAAGGGGGAACAACGCGGGGAGAAGCAGTAGCGTTCCACACGCCGCAGGGAACACCCCGACGCCTCCCTTCCGTGCCAGGAGGCGGGCGATGACCACCAGCGACAGTGAGGGAAGGCCCTCGATCGCGAAGAGAGCCACAAGGAGGTCAATGTATTCCTCGACGGCTCCCCCTTCCAGGAGCATGAGCGCGCCGAGGAAGGCGACCCACGCACCACAGAAGACCACCAGGTACCTGTAGACATCCCGCCCGATCAACGTCCCGATCTTCGCCACACCACTCACCGATATTCCTCCCCGTGACGTCGCGGTCGGGCCACCGGTATCGACGAACGACGACGGGTACACCCTGACACGCCAATTGAACGCGTTCAAGGTTTCCTTCGGGAGGCAGGAGGGGGCACCTGGAACCGGTGCAAAGCCCGCACCGCAGCGGCGAACTGCACTTTCACAACAAGCCCTGCTCGGGGATCAGCGCAGGCAGGGCACGGAGTCCCAGCAGCCATATCAGGGGAGCCTCAGTAGCTGTTGTCGTTCCGGTCTTGAGGGGTGGGCGTCGAACGGGAGTCTCGATCGGGTGATCGTGGCCGGCTGTGGGCATGAAGGCAGGGCCTC
>NZ_JBHYMF010000218.1:0-10678 GCF_042742855.1 Streptomyces sp. NPDC058877
GGGCGGTCGGGATCGGCGAACCAGCGTGCGAGCGGCTCCTGTTCGGCGGCCAGGAGGTTGACGACGAAGGCGCCGGTGGTCTCGATCGGCCCTCGGATGCGGGCACCGACCTTGACCGAGAACGAGACGAGCGGCGGTGTGAGGGAGAGCGTGGTGAAGGAGCTGACCGTCATGCCGTGCACGGCGTCGCCGGTCCCGCTCGTCACCACGGTGACGCCGGTGGCGAGACGGCGCGCGACGGAGCGGAGCTCCTCGCCGGAACCGGCCCCCGAGGCGTCCCCGGACCGGCCTGCCGGATCCGCGCCGGGAGGCACGGCGGTGCTCGTGGGCGTGGTCGTCGTGCTGCTCAGGACACTGCCTCCGTCCGCACGGGCAGCGGTGCCGCGCCGAGCAGCACCGCAGCGAGGTGGGAGACTCCCGCGCCGAAGAGAACCAGCGTTCCGTCCTCCGACTCGGTGTGCTTCCGCTCCGCCAGGCGGTCGGCGAGGTTGATCAGCGGGTCGCTGCCCAGGCAGTGCGCGATGCGGCCCACGTTGGCCCTGAACAGCCGGTCACCGCCGAGACTCACGTCGCTGAGGTAGAGCTCCAGGACGTTGCCGGAGAAGTTGCTGGGGAGCACCGTCCGCACGTCGCCGAGCCCGCCCCCGTCCCGGCGGGCCGCGAGCCGGGCGAACAGTTCCCGGTGTGCGGCGACCCGGGCGAGGAGCTGCTGCTGGGGAGCCCCGGCCCGGTGGAGACGGGCGTCCGAGTGGTGGGCCATGCCCAGGACGGGCAGGCCGCTCGCGGTGGCGGAGACCAGGACGGACGCCGCCGCGTCACTGGCGATCGCCGCTCCCCCGGCGACGATCCGCTCGCCGCCCGTCGCCCGGGCGGCGAGGTCGCCGGAGACGACCAGGACCTGCCGGGCCGAACCGTCACGGACGTAGGAGGCGGCGGTGCCCACGGCGACCATGGCGGTGGCGCAGTCCATCAAGCCCGTGGTGACGGCCGTCGCACGGGAGATGCCCGTCTCTTCGAGGAGCTCGGCGACGTCGCGGTGGGCGGAGCGGTCCCTGGGCAGGGAGTCGGTGGCCAGCAGCACCATGTCGATCTCGGAGGCCGGAACGCCGGAGTCGGAGAGCGTGCTGCGGATCGCCTGGGCCATCAGCTCGGTGACGGGTGCGTCCGACCAGTGGTACGTGTGGAACCCGGCGCCCGGGGCGGTGAACTCGGCGGCGGCCCGGGGGTCGGCCAGTAGTTCCGGGAGCTCCGTCACGGGTTCGGCGTACTCTCCCAGTTCGTACGCGGGGGCACACAGCCGTGCTCTGATCATCGGTCCACCTCCTGGGCGGCGGCGGTGGCGAGCGCGGCGAAGCGTCCGGCCAGACCGCGTACGGTCGACTCGTCGTAGAGGGCGGTGTCGAACTCCAGCCAGCCCGTGACGCCTTCGGGGCCCGGGTACACGGCCAGGGTGAGGTCGTAGCGGGCCGTCGCCTTGTCGAGGTCCACCGAGGTCGCGCGGGCACCCTGGACGCGGCGTTCCTCGCTGCCGAGGTTGTCGAAGACGAAGACGACGTCGAAGAGCGGGTGCGTGCCCGCCAGGCGTCGGGTGTCCGCGATCAGTTCGCCCGGGTAGGCGGCGTGCCGCAGGCCGGTCCGTGTGATGTCGCGGGCGGACCGCAACCGGTCCCGGTGGCCGCCGTCGCCACTGTCCCGCAGGCGCACCGGCAGGACGTTGAGCAGATAGCCCACCACGTCGTGGCTGTCCGGGGAGGTCCTGCCGGTGGTGAAGGTGCCGAGCAGGACGTCGTCGGAGCCGCCGAACTCGGCGAGCGCCGCCCAGGCGACGGCGAGCCATCCGGCGTAGGCCGTGGCGCCCTCGCGCTTCGCCCCCGCGGCGACCGCGTCCGCGACGGCGATGGGCAGCGCGAAGTCGACGCGGGCGCCGTTCCTCGTAGTCCCGTCCGTTCGTGGGCGGTCGGTGGGCAGCGGCGGCGGGGCGTCCGCGGTCTCGGCCGCCCAATGGGCCTTCGCCGCCCGGCCCTCGGGGCTTCGTACCCAGGCGTGCTGGTCCGCGGCGAAGCGGTCGAAGGTGCCGGAGCTCGTGTCCGTGGTGGTCCCGGTGTCGAGCGCGTCGAGCAGGAGCTCGAACGACCATGCGTCGAAGACCAGGTTGTGCACGGCGAAGAGGAGCCATGCCTCGTCGGGGGCGGGTCCCTCGGCGAGGGTCACCCGCAGGAGCGGTCCGGCCGTGAGGTCGAAGGGTTCCTCCGCCTGGCTCCTGGCCAGGGCGTGCGCCTCGGCCTCGTCCCGGCAGCGGGTGCGTACGAGGCGGGGCGGCAACGTGTCGCGGATGACGGGCCGCACGGTGCCGCCGTCGGTCTCGAAGGTGGTCCGCAACGCCTCGTGGGACGCCGCGAAGGCGAGCATCCGGTCGGCGATCCGGTCGAGGTCGACGACGGAGCCCGTGAGGTGGACGGCCTGGCAGACGACGTCGACGGGACGGCCGCCCACCTGGTGGTGGGTGCGCCACAGGCGCTGCTGGCCCGGGGTGAGCTCCGGCTGGCGCCGGGCCGTGGGGAGTGCTGCGCGGAGCCGGGCTCGCTGCTCGGGGGTCAGGGCCGCGATGCGCGCGGCGAGGTCACCCGTCATGCGTACCGCCTCCGCAGTTCGTTCAGGTGCTCCAGGCTCTGGACGACGAGGTCCTCGTCGACGCCGAAGTCGATGAGGCAGGCGATCTCGTCGACTCCCATGCCGTGGAAGCGCTCGACGACCGCGCCGCACGAGTCGGGGGTGCCGAGGAGGGCCCCCTTCTCGAAGTACTTGTCGAAGGCGAACTTGATGAGTTCGTCCTGGTCGCTCTGCGAGATGTCGCGGACGCCCGCGCCCGGGGCGAGGTTCTTCTTCTGCGAGTCGATGACGGTGAAGAAGGACCGCAGGTAGTCGCTGAACGGCGACCGGACCGTCTCCCTGACCTCGTCCAGGTCGCTGCCGATGAAGGTGTGCAGCATCAGCGTGACGGTGGTGGAGTCGCGGTCGTGCCCGTACTCCTCCAGGGTCTTGTAGTAGAGCGCGAGCTTCTCCTCCAGTTCCTCGTTGGTCATGTCGATGAGCGCGGTGAGGACGTTGCAGCCGAGCCGGCCCGCGGTCTCGAAGGTGTCCGCGCTCTTGGTGCAGGTGAGCCAGATCGGCAGCTCGGGCTGGACGGGCTGGGGGTGCAGCTCGACCTCGACGTGGTTGCCGAGGCCGTCCTGCACGTAGACGGGGGCGCCCTCCCAGAGTTCGCGGAGCGTGGTCACGGCGTCGAAGGTTCGGTTGCGGCGGTCCTCCCAGCCGGAGGGGTTGATCGCGAAGTCGAGCGGGCTGAACCCGGTGGCGAGGGCGATGCCGGCGCGACCGCGGGAGAGGTTGTCGACGACCGACCACTCCTCCGCGACGCGGATCGGGCTGTGCAGGGGCAGGATGACGCTGCCCGCCCGGATCTGGAGGCGCTGGGTGGCCATGGCGAGGCCCGCTCCGAGCACGGAGGGGTTGGGGTAGAGGCCCCCGAAGCGGTGGAAGTGGCGCTCGGGGGTCCAGATCGCGGTGAACCCGTGCTCGTCCGCGTACTTGGCCGCTTCGAGGACGAAGCGGTACTTGTTCTTCTCGTCTCCCGAGAAGAAGATCAGGCTGAAGTCCACCGTCAGTTCCCCTGTTCCGGGCCGGCGGCGATCGCCGCGTCCGTGTCGGTGCCGGCCCCGGTGGCCAGCAGTCGTTCCTGTTCCTCCGGAGCCAATCCGGCCAGCTCGGCGGTCAGCGCGGCGACTTCGTCGCCCTCGTCCTGACGGTCGTCGTCCTCGCGTGCGGCGTCGAAGCGCTCTTGCACGAGGGTGGCCAACGCCCTCGGGGTCGCCTCGCCCAGCACGTCGGCCAGCGGCACCTCGACCGAGAACTGGGTGCGGACGTCAGACAGGAGCCGGACGATGAGCAGCGAGTCGCCGCCGTACTCGAAGATGTCCGCGTCGAGCGGCATCTCCGGGGCGCCGAGCAGACCGCGGACGAGGGCCGCGACCTGCTCGACGAGGTCGCCTGCGGTCGGTTCCCCGCCGTTCGTCGCACGGGCGGCGAAGGCGCCCTGGGTCGGCCGGGTGACCTGGTCGTTGCGCACCCACTGGTCGAGCCGGTAGTCGATGTCCCAGGTGGAGACCGCGACGTGGGAGACGTCGCGCAGGGTGAGCAGGCGGCGGATCGTCTCCAGGCCCTCGTCGGGCTGGATGGCCTTGTCGTCCATGCTGCGGCCGATCGCGGAGATCGCCCGCTTCTCGTCCTGGTGGTGCTGCCACACGTCCCAGGCGGCGCTGATCCACACGGTGCGGTCCAGGCCCCGGTTGGCGCGCTCGGCCGCCGCGTCCATGAAGTGGTTGGCGGCGCCGTAGCCGAGCAGGCGCAGACCGCCGAGGAGACCGGCCAGCGAGGAGAGCATCAGGCAGAAGTCCACCGGATGATCGGCGAGGACCTTCTCCAGGACGATCTGGCCGTGCGCCTTGGAGACGAAGTGCCAGCGGCACTGTTCGACGCTCGCCGCCGTGATGGCGCGGTCCCACTGCTCGCTGGGCAGGCCGGCCGCGTGGACGACGCCGTGGACCGTTCCGAACTGGGCCACGGCCTTCTCGAAGGCGGCGCGCAGCCCGTCCTCGTCCGCGACGTCGGCGTTGACGAGGAACGGGGTGGCCCCCTCCGCCTCGAGGCCGCGCAACCGGGTGATCCTCAAAGAGGTCTCGTCGGTGGCGGGGTGGTTCTCGAGCCAGTCGTCCCACGTCTCGCGGGCGGGCAGCGGCTCGCGGGTGAGGAGGGCGAGGCGGGCTCCGCATGCGCGGTGGAGCCAACGGCCGATGGTGGTGCCGATCTCGCCGAGGCCGCCGGTGATGAGGTAGACGCCGCCCGCGCGGAGCCGGGATTCGGCGTCGGCGGTCCAGTCGGCCCGTACGGGTGCCATCTCGGCGATCCAGCGGGTCACGCCGCGGAGGGTGACGGCGACCTCGGGGTGGCGGTGGGCGGCGAGTTCGGCGGCGAGGGTCCGCAGCGACTGCTCGTCGGGGTCGGCCGGCAGGTCGAAGTGGCGGGAGCCGATGTTTCCGTGTTCCTGGCCGATGACGCGGGCGGCCACGGCGAGGGAGACGCGCTCGGCGGCGGGGGTCGGCTCGGCCGTGCTGACCGCATAGGCGCCGGAGCTGACGAGGTCCAACTGGAGCGGCAGGGTGACGTCATGGGCGCTGAGGCCCTTCACCAGGGCGATCAGGCTGTAGAGGCCGGCCCGCTGGGCCTCCTCGAAGCGCTCGATGCCGTGCTCGGGTGGCAGGGGGGCGGTCGACCAGGCGTGCACGATGCGGGCGGGGAAGGCCTCCTCGCCGAGCAGGTCGGTGACGAGCCGGTCGTGGTCCTCCTCCGATTCGGGGTTCACCGTCCAGGCGTCGCCGTCGCGGCCGTACTGCCCACCGGCGTGCACGGTGTACACCCGGCCGGCGAAGGCGTGTCGGGCCAGCCGGGCCGCGGTGCCGTCCCGGTCGGCGAAGAGGAGGACGGGTTCGGTGATCGGGCTGGCGGGGGTGTCGGGGGTGCCGATGGCCTGCCGCCAGACGGGTGCCGAGAGCCACTCGTCGAGGGGGAGCTTGGGAACGCTCGTGCCGGGTGCGCCGGAGGTGCCGGAGACGGTGCCGGCGCCGCGCTCGATCCAGTAGCGCAGCCCCTCGAACGGATAGGTGGGCAGCGGCACCCGGCCGCGGCCGTGGCCGGCGTGGTGGCCCGCCCAGTCGACGGGGAGTCCGGCGGCCCACAAGCGGCCCAGGGCGGTGTGCAGCGCGGTCAGATCGGCGCCGGCGTCACGTCCTCGGGCCGCGGACGTGACGACGGGGACGCCCGTCTCGCGGTCGGGGTGGCGGCGGGTGAAGGTGGCCAGGGTCTGTCCGGGTCCCACTTCGAGGAATGCCGGGGCACCGTCGGCGAGTACGGTGGCGATGTTCTGCGCGAACCGCACGGTGTCGCGGAGGTGGCCGCCCCAATAGGCGGGATCGGTGGCCTCCTCGTCGCGGATCCAGGTACCGGTCCGGTTGGAGAGGAACGGGATCTGCGGGCGACGGAGTTCGACGGTCCGCAGGATCTCGGTGAGCGGTGCGACGACGGGGTCCATCATCGCCGAGTGGAAGGCGTGCGAAGTGACCACCTTGCGGTGGGCGACGCCGTCGGCGGTGAGGCGGGACGTCAGCTCGCGGATCGCCTCCTTGGGGCCCGCGACGGTGCAGACGGACGGCTCGTTGACGGCGGCGAGGGCCACGGTGTCGTCGAGGTAGCGCGTCACCTCGTCGGGCGCGAGCATCACCGCGAGCATGGAGCCGCCCGGCTGTTCGTCCATCAGCCGGCCGCGTTCGGCGACGACCCGCAGGGCGTCCTGGAGCCGGAAGACGCCGGAGAGCGTCGCCGCGACGTACTCGCCGACGCTGTGGCCGACGAGCGCCGTGGGCCTGAGGCCCCATGCCGTCCACTGCCGGGCCAGCGCGTACTCGACGGCGAAGAGGGCCGGCTGGGTGAGCCGGGTGCGGTTGATGTCGTGCCGCTCGCCCTGGTGCCCGCGCGGCTCGGGGTGGAGCACGTCGCGCAGGTCGAGGCCCAGGTGCGGGCGGAGGAGCTCGGCGCACTCGTCGAGGACGTCGCGGAAGACGGGCAGGTGTTCGTACCAGTCCCGGCCCATGCCGGCGTACTGGGCCCCCTGGCCGGGGAAGAGCATGACGACCGGCCGGTCGGCGGGCTCGCCTGAATCCTGGTGGAGGTGGCGCGGGTCGCCGGTCCTGAGGGCCCGGACGGCCGTGGCCCGGTCCGGTGCCGTGACCACGGCCCGGTAGTTGAAGGTCCGGCGCGCGGTGGCGAGGGTGTACGCGGTGTCGCCGAGGCCGAGGTCGCCCGACGGGCCGGTCTCCTGGGGGGCGGTGGCCTCCAGGTGGTCGGCGAGGGCCGCACGGGCCTTCTCCAGTGCCGTCGGCGACTTGGCGGAGACCGGGAGGACCACGACCGGCGTCGCCCGGCTGCGGCCGTCGGCGGTCCGGGCCGGTGCCTCTTCGAGGACCACGTGGGCGGTGGTGCCGCCCATGCCGGTGGAGGTGACGGCGCAGCGCAGGGGGCCGTTGTCGTCCTGCCAGGGTTCGGTGGTGGTGCTCATCCGGAACCGTGTTCCCCCGACGGGGAGTTCGGGATTCCACTCGGTGAGGTGCGGGGTGGGCACCAGGGTGCGGTGGTGGAGCATGAGGACGCATTTGATGAGTCCGATGACGCCGGCGGCCGCGCTCAGGTGTCCCAGGTTCGCCTTGACCGAGCCGATCGTGAGCGGCTGTGCGCCGTCCACGTCGTAGGCCTGGGCGGTGGCGGTCAGTTCGATGGGGTCGCCCATCCGGGTGCCGGTGCCGTGGGCTTCCAGGTAGCTGACGTCGCCCGGTTCGACCCCGGCGACGGCGAGGGCCTCGGAGAGCACGGCGGCCTGCCCGTTGACGCCGGGGGCGGTGTAGCCGACGCGGTCGGCGCCGTCGTTGCCGATGGCCGAGCCGCGGATCACGGCCCAGACGGTGTCGCCCTCGGCGACGGCGTCGGCGAGGCGCTTGAGCACGACGACGCCCGTGCCGTTGCCGAAGACGGTGCCGTCGGCGGCGGCGTCGAAGGGGCGGACCGTGCCGGTGGCCGAGGCGATGCCGTCGGTCTCGTAGAGGTAGCCGGTCTCCTGTGGGAAGCGCAGGGCGACGCCGCCGGCGAGCGCAAGGTCGCACTCTTCCGAGAGGAGGCTCTGGACGGCGGTGTGGACGGCGACGAGCGAGGTCGAGCAGGCCGTCTGGACGGAGAGGCTGGGACCGGTGAGGTTGAGGTGGTAGGAGACCCTGGTCGCCAGGTAGTTGGGGTCGTTGCCCATCAGCGTCGCGAGGTCCTCGCGCATGTCGGCGACGGACCCCTTGAAGCCCTTCTCCCCCGTGAGCACGTTGTCGAGGAGGTAGGTGCTGGCGAGGGCGCCAGCGAAGACGCCGATGCGTCCGGCGTACTGCTCCGAGTCGTGGCCGCTGTGTTCGAGGGCTGACCAGGAGGACTGGAGGAAGAGGCGCAGCTGCGGATCCATCCGCTCGGCCTCGCGTGCGCTGAGGTAGAAGAAGGAGGCGTCGAAGAGGTCGGCGTCCTCGACGGTGGCGGCCCGGCGCACGTAGCGGGGGTCGGCGAGCCTGGTGGCCGGGACGCCGGCGGTGTGCAGGGCGTCCTCGTCGACCTCGGTGATGTGGTCGGTGCCGTCGAGCAGGGTGCGCCAGAGTTCCGTGTGGTTGCGGGCACCGGGCACCCGGCAGTCGAGTCCGACGACGGCGATGAGGCCGTCCAGGGCCGGGTCGTCGTGCTTGACGTCAGTCACGGGTCCCTCCAGAGGCGGTGGTTCGGTCCGCGCCTGAGGCGGGACGGTTCGTGGATTGCGGTGTGCGGGGCGGTGTCCGGCGCCGTCCCCGTGCGGTGAGGCGTCGGGAGCCGCGGGCCTCGCCCGCGGTGGTGCCGGAGGCCGCCGGGGCGTCGGTGCCGGGTGGGGCTCCGATCAGGCGGGCGAGGGCGCGGATGGTGGGCGCCCGGTAGAGGTCGGTCATCCGTACGTCGGGGGCGACGGTGCGGGTGAGGCGTTCGTGGACGGCGGCCATGCGCAGGGACGTGCCGCCGAGGTCGAAGAAGTTGTCGTCGAGGCCGGTCACGGGGATGCCGAGCACGTCCTGCCAGGCGTCCGCGACGGCGCGCTCGACCGGGTTGCCGCGCCGGATGCCGTGGTGGGGGGCGGCCGGGACCGCAGCGGTGAGCGGGTCCGGGAGGGCCGCCCGGTCGATCTTGTGGTTGGCGGTCAGCGGAAGTTCGTCGAGGAGCACGTAGGCGGTGGGTACGGCGTGGTCGGGCAGGGTGCGGCGGAGTGCCGCGCGCAGCTCGGTCGGGCCGGGCCGGCTGCCCGTCGAGGGCACCAGGTGGGCGGCGAGCTGCCGTTCGCCGAGGCGGTCGGTGAAGGGCATGACGACGGCCTCGTGGATCTGGGGAAGTTCCTTGAGGGCGCTCTCCACCTCGCCCGTCTCGACCCTGATTCCGGAGATCTTCACCTGGAAGTCGCGGCGTCCGATGAGCAGCAGGGTGCCGTCGTCGAGGCGCCGGGCGAGGTCGCCCGTCCGGTAGGTGGTGCCGTCCGTCACGGCGGCGGGTGCCAGGTAGGGGCTGGTGACGACCAGTTCGCCCTCTCCGGGCCCCTGGACGTCGTCGCCTTCCGGGTCGACGAGCCGGACGGTGGTGCCGGTGACGGGTCGGCCGAGGGGGAACACTCCGGTGGGCGGGCGGTAGTCGGGTCCTTCGACGCGCAGCAGGGCGCAGGAGCACTCGGTGGAACCGTAGGCTCCGGCGATCTGGCAGTGCGGTGCGAACATGCGGCGGTAGGAGTCGAGGTCGGCCAGGTGGAGGGTGTCTCCGCCGAGGGCCAGCATGCGCACGGCCGGCAGTCGGGTCCCTCGTGCGGCCATGGCACGGACGAGGGCCCGGAAGACGGGGAGGGTGGAGTGGTAGACGGTGATCCGCTCGTCGGCCATCCAGTCGAGCAGGCCGGTGATGCCCAGGGCCTTGAGGTCGACCGGGTAGAGGGCGGCGCCGTTGAGGAGGGCGGCGAAGGTGTCCTGGACGGCCGAGTCCCAGCTGTACGCGGACTGCAGGGACAGCCTGTCCTGCGGGCCGATGCGCAGTCCGTCGGTCCAGGCACGGGTGTGGTGCAGGACGTTGCGGTGCAGTTGGGCGACGGGTTTGGGCGTGCCGGTGGAACCGGACGTGTAGAGGACGTACGCCTCCGCACGGGGCTCCGCGTGGACGGCGGTCAGCGGCTCGGGGTGGCCCACGAGTTCGTCGTACGGGAGTGCGGGGAGTCCTGCCGCGAGCCGGGCGGCGGCGGCGGGTCCGTCGCCGCCCGACACGATGGCGCGGACGCCGGCGTCCTCGGCCATGAAGGCGAGTCGCTGCTCGGGGTAGGCCGCGTCGAGGGGCACGTACGACAGTCCGGCCTGGAGGGCGCCGAGCAGTGCGGCGATCATCTCCGCGCCGTGGGAGAAGAGCAGGCCCACGCGGTCGCCTGGGCGCAGTCCGGCCCCGGCGAGGGCGGCGGCGATGCGGCCCGCGCGGTCCTGGGCGTCGTGATAGGTCCAGCGGGCGCGGGGGGTGACGACGGCGGGCCGGTCGGGGTGGGCGGCGGCGATCTCCAGGAACCGGTGGACGAGGGTGCCGGCCCGTTCGGCCTCGGGGAAGGGCTGGTGGTGGGTGGTGCGGGGGCCGGTCATGACGCCTCCTTCCGTTCTGCGGTGCTGCGGGAACGGGCGTGGTGGAAGAGGGCGGCCGGGTGGGGCGGTCGCCGTCTGAGCTGTGTGTAGGCCTCGTCGGCTTCGTCGAGGGTGAAGCGGGGCAGTTTCATCGCGGCGGGCGTGATGGCCCCGGAGGCGACGAGGTCGAGGGCCCGTTGGAGGTTCTCGGTGACCGTGTGCTCCCCGGCGGCGGGGGTGACTCCGGTGAGGCCGCGGGCATAGGACGGATCGCGGTATCCGGCACCGCAGCGGGCGGCGTAGCGGACGTCGAGGTTGCCGAGTTCCACGCTGAAGTCGATCCGGGCGGAGAACCGGCCGACCCCGACCAGCCGGGGTCGGCC
>NZ_JBHYMF010000219.1:0-10654 GCF_042742855.1 Streptomyces sp. NPDC058877
CTCCGCGTAGCCTCTCCACCTCACCAAGATCCACAGACCGCAGCATGCGTCGCCGCAACCATCGAAATCAAATCAACCTAACGAAGTACTACTAGCGGAACGCTCCGAAAGCGGCTCCGTCCGTCCGGAGGGCGGCGAGATCCGCGAAACGCGGCCCGGAGAACCCCGCTGCTTGTCGGAAGGTGCCAAAGCTTGCTGACAAGCCGTCTCGCATACTTGTTGGTAACAACGTCTAGCCCTCCTCCGGTCCGCGCCTCTACCGTCGACGGCATGCCGAACCTGCCCGATGTCGTGCTCTGGTCCATACCGGCGTTCGTCCTGCTCACCGTCGTGGAGATGGTCAGCCACCGCATCCATCCCGACGAGGACGCCGCCGGGTACGAGGCCAAGGACGCCGCCACCAGCGTCGGCATGGGGCTGGGGAGCCTCGCCTTCGACGCGCTGTGGAAGATCCCCGTGGTCGCGATCTACACCGCCGTCTACGAACTGACCCCGCTCCGCGTCCCCGTCCTGTGGTGGACGATCCCGCTCATGCTGCTCGCGCAGGACTTCTTCTACTACTGGCAGCACCGCGGACACCACGTCATCCGCATCCTCTGGGCCTGTCACGTCGTCCACCACAGCAGCCGGAAGTTCAACCTCACCACCGCCCTGCGCCAGCCGTGGACCAGCGTGACCTCCTGGCCCTTCTACCTGCCGATGATCGCCCTCGGCGTGCACCCGGCGGCACTCGCCTTCTGCTACTCGGTGAACCTCGTCTACCAGTTCTGGATCCACACCGAGCGGGTCGACAAGCTGCCCCGCCCCTTCGAGTACGTCCTCAACACCCCTTCGCACCACCGCGTCCACCACGCCTCCCAGGGCGGCTACTTGGACCGGAACTTCGGCGGCATCCTCATCCTCTGGGACCGGATGTTCGGCTCCTGGGTGGCGGAGACGGAGCGACCCGTCTACGGGCTCACCAAGAACATCGAGACGTACAACCCGCTGCGCGTCGCCACCCACGAGTACGCCTCCATCGCCCGCGACCTCCGGGCCGCGCACGGCTGGCGCGAACGGGTCGGACGGGTCTTCCGCGGGCCCGGCTGGCAGCCCTCCGCCCCCCAGGCCCCGGAGGTCGCCCCCGCAGCCCCGGAAGCCGTCCTCCCCACCGCCCCGGAGGCCGCCGCGTGACCACCGCCCCCGCCACCGCCCGCGCCCTCCCGACCGCCGCCTCCCGCGCCCTGCTCGCCGCCTTCGGGCTCGCGGCCGTCGTCGACCTGGTCTCCCTGCTCGCCGGGGCCGAGCTCGGCCACCAGATCGCCAAGCCGCTCCTGATGCCCCTCCTCGCCGGGTACGCCCTGACCCGCAGCGCCCCCGGGCCGCTGGTCGCCGCGCTCCTGTTCGGCTGGGGCGGCGACGTCTTCCTGCTCTCCGACGCGGACTGGGCCTTCCTCGTCGGCATGGGCTCTTTCGCCGCCGGACACGTCTGCTACCTCGTCCTCTTCGGCCGGGGGCGCACGTCCCCGGCGCTCGGCGCCCTGTACGGAGTCGTCCTCGTCGCCACCGTCGCCCTCCTCTGGCCCGACCTCCCCGCCGAGCTCCGGATCCCCGTCGCCGGCTACTCGCTCCTGCTCACCGCAATGGCCTACCGTGCCGGCGCGCTCGGACTCCTGGCCGGCCTGGGCGGCACCCTGTTCCTGTTGTCCGACACCCTCATCGCCACCGGCGTCGCCGACTGGCCCCAGCTCCCGGCCCCCGACTTCTGGGTCATGCTGACCTACGCGGCGGCGCAGTACCTGCTGACGGTCGGAGGGCTGCGCGATGTACGGTGAACGTCGTATGACCGCCTGACAGCAAGGACCGCCTCCCCCCATGCGTGCCACCACCATCCACGCCCCGTTCGACATGCGCGTGGAGAACGTGCCCGACCCGGTGATCCGGGACTCCACGGACGTCGTCCTGCGCGTCCTGCGCGCCTGCATCTGCGGCAGCGACCTCTGGGCCTACCGCGGCGAGTCCGCCCGACAGCCCGGCCAGCGCATCGGCCACGAGTTCCTCGGCATCGTCGAGGCGGTCGGCTCCGAGGTCACCGGCTTCGCCGCCGGCGACCTCGTCGTCGCCCCCTTCGTCTGGTCCGACGGCACCTGCGAGTACTGCGCCGAGGGGCTCCAGACCTCCTGCCCGCGCGGCGGCTTCTGGGGCTCGGTCGGCTCCGACGGCGGCCAGGGCGAGGCGGTGCGCGTCCCCTTCGCCGACGGAACCCTCGTCAAGCTCCCCGCCGAGGCGGCCTCCGACGACCGGCTCCTGACCGCACTGCTCGCCCTCTCCGACGTCCTGGGCACCGGCCACCACGCCGCCCTCGGCGCCGGGGTGAAGCCCGGCTCCACGGTCGCCGTCGTCGGCGACGGGGCCGTCGGTCTCTGTGGCGTCCTCGCCGCCAAGCGGCTCGGGGCCGAGCGGATCATCGCGCTCGGTCGGCACATCGCCCGCACGGACATCGCCCGCGCCTTCGGCGCCACCGACGTCGTCGCCGAGCGCGGCGAGGCCGCCGAGGCCGCCGTCCGCGAACTCACCGGCGGCCAGGGCGCCCACGGCGTCATCGAGGCGGTCGGCACCGAGCAGTCGATGCGCACCGCGGTCGCGATCACCCGCGACGGGGGCTCGATCGGTTACGTCGGCGTTCCGCACGGTAGCGGCACCGGCCTCGACCTGTCCGTCATGTTCGACCGGAACATCGCACTGCGCGGCGGCGTCGCCCCGGTGCGGGCGTACATCCCGGAACTCCTCCCGGACGTCCTGTCCGGCGCGATCGACCCGTCCCCGGTCTTCGACCTGACGGTCGACATCGAGGGCGTCCCCGACGGCTACCGGGCCATGGACGACCGCACGGCCCTGAAGGTCCTGGTCAAGCCGTAGCCCGGCGCCGTCCGTCACGCGGACGTCCACCCGCCCGCGCCGCGGGCCCGGGCGGGCGGGACACCGTGCGGTGCCCCGGACCGGGGCCGACCGGTACGGCCGTCAGGCCCCCGGCCACTCCGGTGCATCGGCCCCCGCGAGGCCCGGGGGACGCGTCCAGGAGGAGGGGCCGCCCTCGTAGGACACCGGTGACAGGGCGTGCCGGAGGCGTCCGAGCGGTCCTTCCGACTCCGTGAGGTACCGCTCGGGCTCGTACCGCGGCAGCGCGTGCGTCAGCCAGTGCCCCGTCTGTGCCAGCGCCACCCGGACGAGCCGGCTCCCGCCGTCCCGTTCCTGCTCGGTCAGCGACCGCAGGACCGCCGCCGCGAGCAGATAGCCCGTTCCGTGGTCCAGGGCCTGGGCGGGCAGCGTCCCGGGTTCCTCGGCTGAGCCCTCCGTCACCGCGATGCCCGTCGCGACCTGCACCAGCGAGTCGAAGCCGCGCCGGTTGCCCCACGGGCCGTAGTCGCCCCAGGCGGAGAGCCGGGCGGTCACCAGCCCCGGCCGCTCCAGGTCGAAGCGGTCGAGCGCGCCCGGCCGGTAGCCCGTCACCAGGACGTCGGCCGCGTCGAGGAGTTCGTCGAAGGTCCGCCGGTCCGACGGCCGGTCCAGGTCCAGGGCCGCGGTCCGCTTCCCGACGTCCGTATCGGCGTGCTGGTCGGGCAGTTCGGGCCTGCCCGGCGGGTCGATCCGCAAGACGTCCGCACCGAGCAGCGCCAGTGACCGGGTCGCGACGGGACCGGCGATCACCCTGGTGAGGTCCAGGACCCGCAGCGGGCCGGTGCGCCGCCGTGGCGCGGCCCCGTCGAGCCGTTCCCGCGTCAACAAGGGCCGTGCCGCGACCTTCCGCCCCTGCTCGCCCGCTGCCCACTCCTCCGGCGTGCGCAGGGCGACGGCCAGCCCCCCGGCCGCGTACACCGCCGTCTCGACCTCGACGGCCCTCCGCCCGCCGATCGCCGCCTCGACGGCCTCGACGGAGTCGGCGACGTCCAGCGCGGTGAGCAACGCCGCTTTGTGGTGGGGGTAGTTGGCATGGGTGCGGACCCATCCGTCGGCGGCCCGCCAGAAGCGGGAGAGCGGTGCGAAGTTGACCGGGGCCCGTCCGTCGATCCGCAGGTGACGCTCGCTCACGAAGGCCGTGGCGACGGCGCCGTCGTCGATCCGCACCGGTCCCGGAAGCCCCGCGCGCTCCACCGCGGCGAGCGCACAGACCGCAACGGTCGCCCTGGCCAGGTCCATCACGGGCAGCCGTGCGGGCAACAGCCCGGAGACCCCGCCGTACTCCACCCGGTCGACGTGGGCGGGGTCGCCGTCGAGGGCCGACCACAGCGACTCCGTACCGGTGCGCACCCCGTTGTCCATGACTTCGTCCATGGGGGGCACTATCGCACCGGACGGCATGCGAAGGGCCCCGGTGTGGCGCACCAC
Organism: Streptomyces sp. NPDC058877; assembly: GCF_042742855.1. NCBI lineage: Bacteria > Bacillati > Actinomycetota > Actinomycetes > Kitasatosporales > Streptomycetaceae > Streptomyces > Streptomyces sp. NPDC058877. Next base: position 4,366 of record NZ_JBHYMF010000219.1, read on the forward strand.
ACCGGGGCCCTCCCCGTGGCCGTACCGCTTACTTCACGGCGTCCAGGGCGTCGACCATGCCGGCGCCGTAGAAGCCGTTCTTGTGCTTGCCGCCCTCACAGACGGCGTCGACGGTGCCGTCGCCGTTGATGTCGTACGGGTTGGTGCAGGCGTGGTCGTCGGCCTGCGCGTACAGCAGTGCCTTCAGTGCCGCCGGGCTCGCGTGGGGGTGCGTCGACTTGAGCAGCGCCAGGACGCCGGCAGCGTGCGGCGAGGCCATCGACGTACCGGCCTTGTAGTTGTAGCCGCCGTTGACCGTGGTCGACAGGATGCGGCCGTTGACCGCCGGGGCGTCCGGCGTCTGGTACTCGGTGCGGTCGCCACCGGGCGCGGCGATGTCGATCACGCCGAGGCCGTAGTTGGAGTACGACGCCTTCAGGTCCTTGGCGCCGGTCGCGGAGACCGTCACCACGCCCGGCAGCATCGCCGGGTAGTCGAAGCACTCCCGCGGGTTGATGTCACGGCTGCCCGGGGTGGAGTCGTTCGGGCTGCTGGTGTCGGTGATCGTGTCGGCCGCCAGGTCGAACCTGGAGTTGCCGGCCGCGGCGACGTTGACCGTGCCCTTCTTCTCCGCGTAGCGGGTCGCCCGGGTGACCGCCTCGATGAGGGCCTTCTGGTCCTCGTCGGTCTTGCAGGCGAACATCCAGGGGTCGGTGTAGTAGCTGTTGTTCGTGATGTCGACGCCGTGCTCGGCCGCCCACACGAAGCCGCAGACCACGGCCTCGGTGTAGAAGTAGCCGTCCGGGGTCGAGACCTTGATGCCCGCGACCTTCACGCCGGGCGCGACGCCGGTGATGCCGATGCCGTTCTTGGCGGCGGCGATGGTGCCGGCGACGTGCGTGCCGTGGTCGCTCTCGCCCTCCATCGGGCGCCACGAGCCGGCGGTGGTGTCCGGCTTGCCGGACACGCAGTTGGCCGAGGCGGCGGCGTTGAAGTTCGGCGCCAGGTCCGGGTGGGTGTCGTCCACGCCGGTGTCGATGACGCCGACGGTGACGCGCGCGCTGCCGAGCGTCTTCTGGTGGGCCTTGTCGGCCTTGATGGCCGGCAGGTCCCACTGGAGCGGCTCGAACGGGTCCTGGTCGTCGGAGGCGGCCTCGGCGGCGGCCTTGGCCTCGGCCGCGGACAGCGTCTGCGCGCCCTCGTCGACGGAGTCGTCGGACTGGACGGAGAGCGGGGCGTGGCGGGTCGCACCGGCCGACACCACGCCGCGCGCCTGCCGGATCGTCTTCGCGAACTCGGGGTTCTGCGAGTGGACGACTATCACGCCTATCTGGTCATACGAGATGACCACTTCGCCGCCGGCGGCGGCAATCGCCTTCTTCACCGAAGCGGCGGTCCAGCGGCCCCCCGCAACGTTGACGACGTACGAGAGCTTGGGGCCGTTGGTCGCCGTGGTGGCGACCGCCGGGGCGTCACTCAGTTCCGCGGCGGAGGCGGCGCCGGAGGGAAGGAAGCCGAGCGAGGCCGTGAGCACGAGACCAGCAGGCAGAGCAAGAGCTCGGCCGCGCCTCGATCCCAGATGAGCCATGGGTTCTCCACATCATCCGTATGTACTGTCCGTGCGCGGGTTTGCGCGCGGACAGGTGCATGACGAGTGAAGCTATCGCTGATCTTCCCGAAGCTTCAATGAGTTGAGAAGACTTCATGAAGATCTGTTCGAAGAAATCCCCCGTATGAACCGCTTCGCTTCCGTTTCCGTGCCGTTGGGCAGGGGAGGGGCTCCGCCCGGAGCCCCGATTCCCGCACCCCTGGTGAGGACCCCTTGACCATGTCGCCCGCCCCCGCGTCACGAGGAGAATCCGTGGCCACCGAAGCACCGCCGCCGCCCAGAAGCGGCACGGACGTCGACGCCGGTTCCGTCCGGCCCACGACGGAGGAGTTCGTCACCGTGCAGGAAAGCGCGGAATTCGGCGAACTGCGCCGCACCTACCGCTCGTTCGCCTTCCCCTTGACGATCGCCTTCATCGCCTGGTACCTGCTCTACGTGCTGCTCTCCAACTACGCGGGCGGTTTCATGGGGACCCGGGTCTTCGGCAACGTCAACGTGGCGCTCGTCCTCGGCCTCGGCCAGTTCCTCACCACCTTCCTCATCGCCTGGCTCTACTCCCGGCACGCGGCGAACCGGCTCGACCCCCGGGCCGACGCCATCAGGAACCGCATGGAGGGCGACGCATGAACACCCCCGTCCTGCTCGCGGCGGGCAACGCCACCACCGAGCACCGTCCCCTGATCATCGCCCTCTTCGGCGCCTTCGTCCTCGCGACCCTGGGCATCACCGTCTGGGCCGGCCGCCAGACCCGCAGCGCCGCCGACTTCTACGCCGGCGGACGCCAGTTCACCGGCTTCCAGAACGGTCTGGCGATCTCCGGCGACTACATGTCCGCCGCGTCCTTCCTCGGCATCGCCGGAGCCATCGCCCTCTTCGGGTACGACGGCTTCCTCTACTCGATCGGCTTCCTCGTCGCCTGGCTCGTCGCCCTGCTCCTGGTCGCCGAACCGCTGCGCAACTCCGGCCGGTTCACCATGGGCGACGTCCTCGCCTACCGGATGCGCCAGCGTCCCGTCCGCACCGCCGCCGGCACCTCGACGATCGTCGTCTCGATCTTCTACCTGCTCGCCCAGATGGCGGGTGCGGGCGTCCTGGTCTCGCTCCTGCTCGGCATCACCAGTGACGGCGGCAAGGTCGCGATCGTCGCCCTGGTCGGGCTCTTGATGATCGTCTACGTGACCATCGGCGGCATGAAGGGCACCACCTGGGTGCAGATGGTCAAGGCCGTCCTGCTCATCGCGGGCACGCTCCTGATCACCTTCCTCATCCTGCTCAAGTTCCACTTCAACGTCTCGGAACTGCTCGGCGCCGCGGCGACCAACAGCGGCAAGGGCGGGGCGTTCCTGGAGCCCGGCCTCAAGTACGGCGCGACCGCCACCTCCAAGCTGGACTTCCTCTCGCTCGGCATCGCGCTCGTCCTCGGCACGGCCGGCCTGCCCCACATCCTCATCCGCTTCTACACGGTGCCGACGGCCAAGGCCGCCCGCAAGTCGGTCAACTGGGCCATCGGCATCATCGGCGCCTTCTACCTGATGACGATCGTCCTCGGTTTCGGCGCCGCCGCCCTCCTCAAGAACGGCGACATCACCGCCTCCAACAAGGCGGGCAACACCGCCGCCCCGCTCGCGGCCCTGGAGATCGGCGGCGGCGCCGACTCCACCGGCGGCGCGATCCTGCTCGCCGTCATCTCCGCCGTCGCCTTCGCGACCATCCTCGCCGTCGTCGCCGGACTGACCCTCGCCTCCTCCTCGTCCTTCGCCCACGACATCTACGCCAACGTGATCAGGCGCGGAAAGGCCACCGAGGAGGAAGAGGTCAGGGCCGCCCGCTGGGCGACCGTCCTCATCGGCGTCGTCTCCATCGCACTGGGCACCCTCGCCCGCGACCTCAACGTCGCCGGCCTGGTCGCCCTCGCCTTCGCCGTCGCGGCCTCGGCCAACCTGCCGACGATCCTCTACTCCCTCTTCTGGAAGAGGTTCACCACCCAGGGCGCGCTCTGGTCGATCTACGGCGGCCTGGTCTCCGCCGTCGTCCTGGTGCTCTTCTCGCCCGTGGTCTCCGGCAAGCCCACGGCGATGCTCAAGACGGTGGACTTCCACTGGTTCCCGCTGGAGAACCCCGGCCTCGTCTCCATCCCGCTCGGCTTCCTGCTCGGTTGGCTCGGCTCGATCCTCTCCAAGGAGGAGCCGGACAAGGGCAAGTACGCGGAGCTGGAGGTCAAGTCCCTCACCGGAGCCGGAGCGCACTGAACCGCCTGAGCTCCGCCGGCCGCGTCGTATGGTTCTACGACGCGGCCGCGTCGGTCCTCGTGACAATCTGCCCTGCTCGTTGTCGGCGTGCTCGCGTAGGCTCGGACCACAGGCATCCGGAATTCAGGGAGGGGGCCCACAGTGCTCATCGACACCTACGGCCGTGTGGCCACTGACCTGCGCGTCTCGCTCACCGACCGGTGCAACCTGCGGTGCACGTACTGCATGCCGGAAGAGGGGCTCCAGTGGCTCGCCAAGCCGGACCTCCTCACCGACGACGAGATCGTCCGGCTGATCCGCATCGCCACCACCGACCTCGGCGTCACCGAGGTCCGCTTCACCGGCGGCGAACCGCTGCTCCGCCCCGGTCTCGTCGGAATCGTCGAGCGCTGCTCCGCCCTGGAGTCCCGCCCGCGGATGTCCCTCACCACCAACGGCATCGGGCTCCGCCGCACCGCCGCGGCCCTCAAGGCCGCCGGCCTCGACCGGGTCAACGTCTCCCTCGACACCCTCCGGCCCGAGGTCTTCAAGACCCTCACCCGGCGGGACCGCCACCAGGACGTGCTGGACGGCATGGCAGCCGCCCGGGAAGCCGGTCTCACCCCGGTGAAGGTCAATGCCGTCCTGATGCCCGGGCTCAACGCCGACGAGGCCCCCGAACTGCTGTCCTGGGCGATCCGGGAGGAGTACGAGCTCCGCTTCATCGAGCAGATGCCCCTGGACGCCCAGCACGGCTGGAAGCGCGAGGGCATGATCACCGCCGGGGACATCCTGGAGTCCCTGCGCACCCGCTTCACCCTGACGCCCGAGGCCTCCGAGGAGCGCGGATCAGCCCCCGCCGAGCGTTGGGTCGTCGACGGCGGACCGCACACGGTCGGCGTCATCGCCTCCGTCACCCGCCCGTTCTGCCGCGCCTGCGACCGCACCCGGCTCACCGCCGACGGGCAGGTGCGCACCTGCCTCTTCGCCACCGAGGAGACGGACCTGAGGGCCGCGCTCCGCTCGGACGCTCCGGACGCCACGGTCGCGGAGATCTGGAAGAAGGCCATGTGGGGCAAGAAGGCGGGCTCGGGCCTCGACACCCCGGACTTCCTCCAGCCGGAGCGCCCGATGTCGGCGATCGGCGGCTGAAGCCGGGAAGGGGGAGGCGCCCGATTCCTAGGAAGGCCGGTCCTCGGACTCCCAGTCGTCCAGCAGGACCACGTCCTTGAGGAAGCCCCGTACGCCCAGGAACTGGGAGAGGTGCTCGCGGTGCTCCTCGCACGCCAGCCAGGTCTTGCGCCGCTCCGGGGCGTGCACCTTGGGGTTGTTCCACGCCAGGACCCAGACGGCGTCGGCGCGGCACCCCTTCGCGGAACAGATCGGATTCTCTTCGCTCACGGGACCGTTGATCATCGGATCATTGTCCAGCAAGGGCGATGCCGAGCAGCCACGGGGGGAGCTGCCCGGCATCGGTCCGTCGCTCCGACGGGGGATGCGGAGCGCGTAGGCAGTATGTCACGGCACATGGGGTGCGGTGCACCGGAACCTCATGATTGATCTGAGCTTTTCTTGAGCTTTCCGGCCACCGTCAGTGATCGATTCCGGCCGGACGGTCAGGAGCCCGGCTTCATGGACGACGGGCGTCGGCCCCCTCCGCCGTCTCGCCGGCGCCCAGCGCGGGGCGTACCGGGGGCGCGACGAAAGTGGAGGGAAGGGACGGGGCCGTCTCCCGGCCCGCATTGGCGATCACCACGGCGATGTAGGGGAGCACGGCGCCCAGCACCAGGGCCACGATGGCCACGTGGCGCTCCACGTTCCACAGGACGGTCGCCGCGATCACGGAGAGCGTCCGGACGCCCATCGAGATCACATAGCGCCGCTGCCGCTTCCGCACGTCCTCGGCGAGGCCCTGCCGGGCCCCCGTGATCCGGAAGACCTCGGCCCCGCCGCGCTTCGGCATCGCCGTTCACCACCCACCGGTCGTGCCGGACGCTCCCCGGTCCGGACCTCGTTCCACCGTACGCCCGCCCCGTGGTGCCGACGAGGCCGGGGCATGTACGGCGCCGTCCGACGTGCGCCGTACGGTCGACGGGTCGAGACTGGGCGCACATGCGCACAAGGAGGCGGCGATGAGTTGGTTGTGGGCGATCATCGTGGGGCTTGTCCTCGGTCTGATCGCGAAGGCGATCCTGCCCGGGAAGCAGCAGATCCCGCTGTGGCTGACGATCGTGTTCGGCATGCTCGGCAGCGTGCTCGGCAACGCGGTCGCGACCTGGATCGGAGTCAACGACACCCGGGGCATCGACTGGACCCGGCACCTGCTCCAGCTGATCGGCGCCGTCGCCGTCGTCGGTGTCGGAGACATGCTCTGGGCCGCGCTCAAGGGCAACAGACAGCGGGCCTGACCGGCGCGAGAAGCACGCGAGGGGCCCGGTGCCGCGCACGAAGCGCGGCGCCGGGCCCCTCGCAC
>NZ_JBHYMF010000220.1:0-10494 GCF_042742855.1 Streptomyces sp. NPDC058877
GCCGGGACGCACCCGCCCGGCCGGCGGCGACGGTCAGCGGCCCGGGCGGCCCCGGCCCGCCCGCTCCACCAGGAGCCAGCCCGCCAGGGCCAGGGCGACGGCCGTGGGGGCGGTGACGGGGACGACGATCAGGGTGGCGGCGTGTCCGTCGAGGAGGCCCGCGAAGCCCGTCAGGGACAGACCGAGCACGCCCAGCAGGGCCAGGGTGATGCCGAGGGCCGCGAGGGGCCCGCCCCGACCGGTCGCCGGGACGGCCGGGACCGGGGCTTCGAAGCGGCGGAAGGCGGCGACGAGCAGGGCCGTCAGGGCCGCCGCCGCGGCGAACCGGAGCGGAACCCGGGCCCACCAGGCGCCCGAGGCCGGGTCCGGGAGCTCCGTGCCGAGCCCGAGCAGCACCCCGTACACCCCGAGCATGGCCGTGAGGTGCCAGAGGAAGGCCGTCATCGCGATCCCGTTGGCGGCGACCACCGCCCGCCACGCCCGGGGGCGGCCGGCGAGCCGGGCGCCCGGGCCCTTCAGCAGCTCGACCGCACCGACCAGCCACAGGCCGTGGCAGAGCAGTGCGAGGGTCGGCGGCGCCATGTTCGACACCCGTTCGCCGGGCATCCCCACCATGGACAGCGGGTACGGGCCGAGGGCGACGAGCGCACCGGCACCGATCAGCCCCGCTCCGGCGAGCAGGGCCGGGCGGCGGATCATGCCGTCGGCGCGCAGGAAGCCGAGCTGGTGGACCGCCAGCCACACGAACCCGAAGTTCAGGAACTCGACGTAGGGCAGGCCCACCGCGAACCGCAGCAGGTCCACGGCGACCGCCCCGGCCACCAGTGCGGCGAACGCACCCCACCCCCAGCGCTCGTGGAGCCGCAGCAGCGGCGGGGTGAAGGCGACCATCGCCAGGTAGATCCCGATGAACCAGAGCGGCTGGGCGACCAGGCGCAGCGCGACCCCGGTGAGGCCCCCGTCCGCGCCGGCCGACTGGAGCAGCAGCGCGACGGCACCCCACGCCCCGACGAACACCATCGTCGGCCGCAGCAGGCGTTGGAGCCGGGCCCGCAGGAAGGCCGCGTACTGCGGACGCGAGCGGTGGGCGAGGGCGTGCGAGAAGCCGCCGACGAAGAAGAACACCGGCATGACCTGGAGGACCCAGGTCGCCGCCTGGAGCTCCGGCACGACGGCCAGCAGGTTCCCCACCTGCCCGTCGGCGGTGACGGCCGCCATCAGCCAGTGGCCGAGGACGACGACCGCGAGGGAGGCGACCCGGAGCAGATCGACGTACCGGTCCCGCGTCGCCGGTGTGGCGGCGGCGATGTCACGCGCGCTGGTTCCCATGGGAACAGCGTCCCGACCGCGGTGGGGCAGGCGTCAGCGCTCACGTACTCAAAGGGCGCGTGAGTACGTACGGAGGGCTGCCGTCGGCCGCGCGGGCGACCTCTCGGCCCTGGCTGCCGGACTCCCGGGCTTCCGGGCCGACGATCCGTCATGTTCGTGTTCCGTCACCCCACTTCCGAGGAGACGTCCATGTCCCGCGTCCCACGCCTGTCCGCGGTCGTCCTCGCCGCGGCCCTCGCCCTGCTCGTCGGCGGTCCCGCGTCGGCCGGCGAGCCGACCGTGTCCGACCCCCGGGTCGTCGCCCCCTTCGACTTCGCCGCCGGTCAGACCCCGGAGAACATCGCCCTGGAGCCCGACGGCTCCGCGGACCTGACCTTCGCCTACGCCCGGCAGGTGGCCCGCGTCACCCGGGAGGGCACCACCACGGTCCTCGCCACCCTGCCCGAGGTGACCGACCCCCAGACCCCGGGCTTCGGCGCGGCGATCGTCACGGGCATCGCCCGCGCCCATGACGGCACCCTGTACGTCAACTACGCCACCGGCACCGCAGAGAACGGCATCTGGCGCCTCGCGCCCGGCGGCGGAGCGCCCGAGCAGATCGTCGCCCTGCCCTCCGACGTCCTCCCCAACGGTCTCGCCCTCGACGAGGAGTGCGGCACCCTCTACGTCGCCGACTCGGCGCGCGGCCTCGTGTGGAGCGTGCCGCTGGACACCCGCACGCCCTCCGTCTGGGCCTCCGGGACCGCGCTCGAACCGACCGCCGCGATCGCCTTCGGCGCCAATGGCATCAAGGTCCACAACGGTGCCGTCTGGGTCTCCAACACCGCCCGCTCGACCCTGCTCCGCATCCCGATCGGAGAGGGCCGGGTCGCCGGCCCGATCGAGACCAGGGCCACCGGGCTCACCACGATCGACGACTTCGGCTTCACCGGGCACGGCGACACCGTCCTCGCCGCGCTGGTCATGGAGAGCCGACTGGAGCTCGTCCGCCCGGACGGCACCCACCGGACCGTCCTCACCGCCGCGGACGGCCTCGACAACCCGACCTCGGTGGCGGTCCGCGCCAAGACCGTGTACGTGCCCAGTGCGGCCTACTTCACCCCCGTGAAGGACCCGAACCTGCTCCTGGCCCGGATCTCGAAGAACAAGCTCTAGCGGGGTCCGTCGAAGGCGGCTCGCCCGCCCGGAGGGCGGGGCCGCGGCCCCGCCCTCCGGGTCAGCCCGCCGTGTGACGGCGGTCCCGGAGCCAGTGGGCGCACTTCACGGCGTAGCAGACGACCAGGAGCAGCAAGCCGGCCGGAGCGAGCCAGAACAGGGGCTCCGCCACCGTGAGGCTCAGCAGCACGCCGCTGATGAGCAGCAGGCTGCCGATGGTCTCCAGCAGGTCGAGGCGGCCCCGGGTGCGGGTTTCGGGGTCGGATCCACGCATCCTGCGGATGACGGGCACCAGGCCGAGGGCCTGGAGAAAAAGCAGGCCGACCATGAAGGGGACGAGCCAGCCAGGTGTCTCCATGGACCGGATCGTACCGGCGGTCCGTGGCCGTCAGGAGGCGCGGGCCTTGCCGCACGGGAAACGGAAAGCGGCGGAGGGTGCTGCTCCGCGGCGGTGGTGAACGGCCGCTGCCGGTCGTCCGCCGCGCTGCCGGGCGAGGTGGCCGGGCGGACGGTGCCGGGCGGGGTGCGGAAGTCCCTTCCGTCCCGGAGCGCCCGGCGCCACCCTCGACCGAACGGCGTTGCCCCTAGAGGACCGTCGCCCCCGCCGCCGGTGAGGTCGCCGGCCGGGCCGTCCGGCAGGTGCCGGACGCGAGGAGCGCGGCGGCGACCGCCTCCGCCGCCTCCGCGTCCTTCACCAGGAACGCCGTCGTCGGGCCCGAGCCCGACACCAGGGCGGCGAGGGCGCCCGCCCCGGTGCCGGCGGCCAGGGTCTCGGCGAGCGACGGGCGCAGGGAGAGCGCCGGCGCCTGGAGGTCGTTGACGAGGGCGCCCGCGAGGGCGACGGCGTCGCCGGTGCGCAGGGCGTCGAGCAGGGCCGGGGAGGCGACGGGCTCGGGAACCTCGACTCCTTCGGTGAGGCGGTCGAACTCGCCGTACACCGCCGGGGTGGAGAGCCCGCCGTCGGCGACGGCGAACACCCAGTGGAAGGCGCCCCCGACCGGCAGCTCGGTGAGCTTCTCGCCGCGCCCGGTGCCGAGCGCCGCTCCGCCGACCAGGCTGAAGGGCACGTCGGAGCCGAGCTCGGCGCAGATCTCCAACAGCACCTCGCGGGGCGTGTCCAGGCCCCACAGGACGTCGCAGGCCAGCAGTGCGCCCGCGCCGTCGGCGCTGCCGCCCGCCATGCCGCCGGCGACCGGGATGTCCTTCCGGATGTGCAGGTGCACGTCCGGGGAGATGCCGTGGCGGGCGGCCAGCAGTTCGGCGGCGCGGGCGGCCAGGTTGCTGCGGTCCAGCGGCACCTTGTCGGCGTCCGGGCCCTCGCAGGTGATCGTCAGCCGGTCGGCGGGGGTCGCGGTCACCTCGTCGTGGAGGGAGACGGCGAGGAAGACGTTGGCCAGGTCGTGGAAGCCGTCGGGCCGGGCCGCACCGACCGCGAGCTGGACGTTGACCTTGGCCGGCACCCGTACGGTCACGCTCACTGCTGCTTCGCCTCCGCGATCCGTGCGAACTCCTCCACCGTCAGCGACTCGCCCCGCGCCTGCGGCGAGACGCCCGCCTTCACCAGGGCCTCCTCGGCGGCGGCGGGCGAGCCCGCCCAGCCCGCGAGGGCCGCCCGCAGCGTCTTGCGGCGCTGGGCGAACGCCGCGTCGACGACCGCGAAGACCTCCTGCCGGGTGGCGGTGGTCGGCAGCGGTTCGGTGCGGCGGACCAGGGAGACGAGGCCGGAGTCGACGTTCGGCGCGGGCCAGAAGACGTTGCGGCCGATGGCGCCGGCCCGCTTCACCTCGGCGTACCAGTTGGCCTTCACCGACGGGACGCCGTACACCTTGTTCCCGGGGCGTGCGGCGAGCCGGTCGGCGACCTCTGCCTGGACCATGACGAGGGTCCGCTCGATGGTCGGGAAGCGTTCCAGCATGTGCAGCAGGACCGGCACGGCCACGTTGTACGGCAGGTTGGCGACGAGCGCGGTCGGCGGCGGGCCCGGGAGTTCCTGGACGAGCATCGCGTCGGAGTGGACGAGCGCGAAGCGGTCGGCGCGGGCCGGCATGCGGGCGGCGATCGTGGCGGGCAGCGCCGCGGCGAGCACGTCGTCGATCTCGACGGCCGTCACGCGGTCGGCGGCCTCCAACAGGGCCAGGGTGAGGGAACCGAGTCCCGGCCCCACCTCCACGACCACGTCCTCGGGCTGGACCTCCGCCGTGCGGACGATCCGCCGGACGGTGTTGGCGTCGATGACGAAGTTCTGGCCCTTCTGCTTCGTGGGGCGCACGCCGAGGGCGGCGGCCAGCTCACGGATGTCGGCGGGGCCGAGGAGGGCGTCGGGGCTTTCGGGGCCGGTGGTGGTGCTCACCGGTACAGCCTACGGGGCACGGCCGCGGCCCACCTACGGCTCACCACCGCGGCACGGCCCGGACGCTCACCGGTACAGGCGACGGCCGCAGTGCGGCCACGGGCTCGCCCCGCGCTGCACGTAGAGCTTCTTCGCCCGGAAGGTCTGCTCGGCCGCGGGGGCGTCCTGGGCGACTCCGCTGCCGCCCAGGGAGCGCCAGGTGCCGGGGTCGAACTGGTAGAGCCCGCCGTACGTCCCCGAGGGGTCGACCGCGTTCGGCCGGCCGCCGGACTCACAGGCGGCGAGCGCGCCCCAGTCGAGTCCGTCGGCCCCGGCGACGGAGGTGGGCAGCGGCTTGGTGCCGACCCGCACCTTGCGGTTGACGGGTTCGCGGACGATCTCCTCGCCGGTCCGGCGGGGCCGCTCCCGGACTCCGTTGACGGTCCGCAGGCTGTAGGTGACGCGGCGGACTCCCGGAACGCCCTGCCGTTCGACGACCTCGGTGCCCGCGAACAGTTCGGGGTCGCGGGCCCGCTCGACGGCGTACGGCACGGACTCCTCGCGCACCTGCCGGGATCCGGTGATCCGCAGCACGTTCACCGTCTGGCCGTCGCGGGGGAAGGAGTCGGGGGCGACGGAGGTGGCGTCCTGCCCGGAGAGCGTGATCCCCGCCTCGGAGAGGGCCTCCCGCACGGTGGCGGCGTTCGTGCGGACGGTCCGCTCGCGCCCGTCGGCGAGGAAGGTCACGGCCCGTTCGGTGCGGACGTCGAGCGCCAGGCCCCGCCGGGAGATCGGGGCGGAACGGGACACCGACAGGTAGGCGCCCTCCGCACGGACTCCGAGCTGGCGCAGCGCCCCCTCGACGTCCTGGGCCGTCGTCCACACCCGTCGGCGCTGTCCGTCGAGGGTGAGGGAGACCGGTCGCCCGTAGCGGACGGCGATCTCGTCGCCGTCCGCCAGGGGCTCGGTGGGGCCGGGGGCGACGATGTCGTGCGGGCCGATGGTCAGGCCCTCGTCTGCGAGGAGCTCCTCGACGTCGTCGGCGAAGGTGTGGAAGGTGCGCGGGACGCCGTCGACGGACAGCCGGACGGCCTTGTCGTCGGCGACGAAGGCACTGGTGCCGCCGGCCAGGAAGGCGACGACGAGGGCTTGCGGAACGAGCCTGCGCAGCCCGCCCGCGGCGGCGCCGGCCCTCCCGGAGGCCCGGCGTCGCCGGGCGGCGCGGCGGGCGCCGGCGCGCGCCTCCTGCCCGGGGACGCCGACGGCGGGGGCGGGCGGCGCGGGGGGCGCCGTCCGGGTCGGCTGCTCGTCCGCGGGCAGGGTGGTGCCCGCCCCTCGCCGTCCGGCTCGGCGACTGCCCTGGGAAGTGCTCACGAGGCCGGGACCCTAGACGCACCCCTCCGTCACTCCTTGCAGCGACCCGAGCACCTGGAGTGATCGTTATGGATCAGTAATCGAAGGCCCGGGCGGTGTTCACGGCGATCGCCTCCGCCAGTTCGTCCTCCCCGATGCCGCGGACCTCGGCCATGGCCCGGACCGTGACCGGGATCAGGTACGGGGCGTTCGGCCGGCCCCGGAAGGGCGCCGGGGTGAGGAAGGGGGCGTCGGTCTCGACGAGGACCAGTTCCAGCGGGGCGACCGCGAGCGCGTCCCGCAGCGGCTGGGCGTTCTTGAAGGTGACGTTGCCGGCGAAGGACATGTAGTAGCCCTTGGCGGCACAGATCTCGGCCATGGCGGCGTCGCCGGAGTAGCAGTGGAAGACGGTCCGCTCGGGGGCGCCCTCCTCCTCCAGGACGCGCAGCACGTCGGCGTGGGCCTCCCGGTCGTGGATGACGAGGGCCTTGCCGTGCCGCTTGGCGATCTCGATGTGGGCGCGGAAGGAACGCTCCTGCGCGGCGATGCCCTCCGGCCCCGTGCGGAAGAAGTCGAGGCCGGTCTCGCCGACTCCGCGCACCTGCGGCAGGGCGGCGAGCCGGTCGATCTCGCCGAGGGCGTCGTCGAGGGCGTCGTCGCCGCCACCGTCACGGGCCCCCTGTCGCGACCGGCCGTCGGGATCCCCCAGGACGATCCTGGGGGCCTCGTTGGGGTGCAGCGCGACGACGGCATGCACCTTCTCGTGGGCGGCTGCCGTCTCAACGGCCCACTGCGAGCTCTTCACGTCACAGCCGACCTGGACGACCGTGGTCACGCCGACGGCGGCGGCCTTGACCAGTGCCTCCTCGACGGTCCCGGACTGCAGGTCCAGGTGGGTGTGCGAGTCCGCGACCTCCACGAGGAGGGGTTCGGGCAGCGGCGGCGGGGCGTCCTTGGCAGTCATGCCCCGATCGTACGAGGGCCGCGAGCGCCCGCGCGCAGGGTTGCCGGCGCCTCCGTCCCCGGGAGGCACCGGTGGGGGTGGCGGGATCCCGGCCCGGCTACTGGCGGCGCCGGAAGGGGTGCAGGAGGTCCGACAGGTGCCAGTGGTGCGGCACCGGCGGCTTCTCGGGGGCGTCCGCGGTGAGCTCCTGCCCGATGGGGCCCGCGGGCGAGACGGGCTTCGTCGCCCGCGCTCCGTGGTGGTGCTTCTCGGTCGCGGCGATCAGATCGAGCACCGACGACACCTGTCCCGCGCGCATGATCCGGACGACGTGACCGCCGCAGTTCATGCAGGTGGGACTGGACAGCGGAGACGGGACCCGCTCCCCGTCGGCCTTGTAGACGACGAATTCGTGGCCGGCGGCGTCGACGTGGTGCTCGATGTCGTACGCCTGCTCCCAGCCGTATCCACACCGCATGCAGGCGAAGGCGTATGCCTCATGGGCGACGGATATGCCGGTGCCGGTGATCTCGCTCATGCCATGCTCCTCTCCACTGATCAGTGGACGCCTTTTCGGGCCGGAGCGCATCAGCGCGGGACGAACCATGGAAGGCTTTTGGCCCTTCCCTTGCCAAGCGCCCTGCGAAGAGTCCCGGCGCCGGGTTCGGCTTTGCCTTTCAGATTAGTCCTTTACCCTTCGCGGGGCCCGATGCGTCCGCATTCTTTGCCGCCACGACGGCATCGAACACCTCCCGCTTGGGAAGGCCCGCCTCGACCGCGACCGCGGCGATCGCCTCCTTGCGCCGCTCCCCCGCCTCCTCGCGCACCCGCACCCTGCGCACCAGCTCCTCCGCGTCGAGCTCGGCGGGCCCGGTCTCCGGGGCGCCCTCGACGACCACGGTGATCTCGCCCCGGACCCCCTCGGCCGCCCAGACGGCGAGCTCGGCCAGCGGCCCCCGCTTGACCTCCTCGTACGTCTTGGTCAGCTCGCGGCAGACCGCGGCCCGACGCTCGCCGCCGAAGGCCTCGACCATCGCGGCGAGGGTGTCGTCCAGCCGGTGCGGGGCCTCGAAGTAGACGAGGGTCCGCCGCTCGTCCGCGACCTCGCGGAGCCGGCCGAGGCGCTCGCCGGCCTTGCGCGGCAGGAAGCCCTCGAAGCAGAAGCGGTCCACCGGCAGGCCGGAGAGCGCGAGGGCGGTGAGCACGGCCGACGGGCCGGGAACCGCGGTGACCTTGACGTCCTGCTCGACGGCGGCGGCGACGAGCCGGTAGCCGGGGTCCGACACGGACGGCATGCCCGCGTCGGTCACCAGCAGCACCCGGGCGCCGCCGACGAGGGCCTCGACCAGCTCCGGCGTGCGGGCGGACTCGTTGCCCTCGAAGTACGAGACGACCCGTCCCGTGGTGTGGATGCCGAGCGCCCGGGTGAGGCCGCGCAGCCTCCGGGTGTCCTCGGCGGCCACGATGTCCGCGCGCTCCAGCTCCGCGGCCAATCGGGGCGGAGCGTCCGCGATGTCACCGATGGGGGTCCCTGCGAGTACCAACGTTCCAGTCACACGAGACATCCTCCCAGCCCGGACAGGCGACGCGCACAGGCACAGTCCCTACGATGGCGCGGTGACCAGTACCGCACCCGAGGCCCTGGAAGGCCAGCACCCCATGGCGGAGACCGTGGCAGAGCCCTCTTCGTGGCAGCGGAGGCTGCGGCGCTTCGGCTACCCGCCGCCCGGCCCGGACGCCGCACCGCCCATCGGTCTGCGCGAACGGCTCGTCCCCCCGTACACCCGGCCGTCCGCCCGGACGTGGTCGCTCCTGGGCATCGGCCCCGGCCCCGCCGAACGGCTGTGGCGGCTGATGGCCTGGGGCGGACCGCTGCTGGTCACGGCCGTCGCCGGCCTGCTGCGGTTCTGGAACCTGGGCAAGCCGCGCGCGGTGATATTCGACGAGACGTACTACGCCAAGGACTCCTGGGCCCTGATCAACCAGGGGTACGAGGGCGCCTGGCCGAAGGACATCGACAAGACGATCCTGCAGGACCCCGACTCGGTCCTGGTGCCCACCGACCCCGGCTACGTCGTCCACCCGCCGATGGGCAAGTGGATGATCGGCCTCGGCGAGAAGCTCTTCGGCTTCGAGCCCTTCGGCTGGCGGTTCATGGTGGCGCTGCTCGGCACCCTGTCGGTGCTGATGCTGTGCCGGATCGGCCGCCGCCTCTTCCGCTCGACCTTCCTCGGCTGCCTGGCCGGCCTCCTGCTCGCCGTCGACGGCCTGCACTTCGTGATGAGCCGCACCGCGCTCCTCGACCAGGTGCTGATGTTCTTCGTGCTCGCCGCCTTCGGCTGTCTCGTCCTCGACCGGGACCGGACCAGGAAAAGGCTCGCCGCCGCGCTCCCCGAGGACGAGGAGGGGGTGCTGCGGCCCGACGCCGAGGTAGCGGAGTCCCTGCGCCTGGGCTGGCGCCCGTGGCGCATCGCGGCCGGGGTGTCCCTCGGCCTCGCGGCGGCGACCAAGTGGAACGGCCTGTACGTGATGGTCGCCTTCGGCCTGCTCACGGTCCTGTGGGACGTCGGCGGCCGGCGCACGGCCGGCGCCGTCCGCCCGTACCTCGCGGTCATCAGGAAGGACCTGCTGCCGGCGTTCGTCTCGGTCGTGCCGGTGGCCCTGGCCACCTATCTGGCGACCTGGACCGGCTGGCTGGTCAGCGACAAGGGCTACTTCCGCAACTGGGCCGCCGAGCAGGACAAGCTGACCGGCGGCGGCACCTGGAGCTGGCTCCCGGACTGGCTGCGCAGCCTCTGGCACTACGAGACCGAGGTGTACACCTTCCACGTGGGCCTCACCTCGCCCCACACGTACCAGTCGAACCCCTGGTCCTGGATCGTCCTCGGTCGCCCCGTCTCGTACTTCTACGAGTCCCCCGCCCCCGGCACCAAGGGCTGCCCGGCCGACACGACCGAGAAGTGCGCCCAGGAGGTCCTCGCCCTCGGCACCCCCCTCCTGTGGTGGGCCGCCTGCTTCGCCGTCCTGTACGTCCTGTGGCGCTGGGCCTTCCGCCGCGACTGGCGCGCGGGCGCGATCGCCTGCGGCATCGCGGCCGGCTGGCTCCCCTGGTTCCTCTACCAGGAACGCACCATCTTCCTCTTCTACGCGGTCGTCTTCGTGCCCTTCCTGTGTCTGGCGGTGGCCATGATGCTGGGCGCGATCATCGGACCCCGCGGCTCCTCGGAAAGACGCCGCACCTTCGGCACGGTGGCGGCGGGCTGTCTCGTCCTGCTCATCGTCTGGAACTTCATCTACTTCTGGCCCATCTACACCGGGACCCCCATTCCGATGGACCAGTGGAGAAACCGCATGTGGCTCGACACCTGGGTCTAGCGGGGGAATG
>NZ_JBHYMF010000221.1:0-10473 GCF_042742855.1 Streptomyces sp. NPDC058877
GACGAGTCCTCCGTCCAGCACGGTGGGCACGGGGGCCACGGTGCGGCGACGGACGCGACGGCGTCGGCGGCCCCCGCCCCGCTGCCGTCGCAGAGCACGGCGGCTCCGACCGTTCCCGCCTCGCCCCCCGCACCCGCACCCGCGACGGGTTCGGACTCCGGGGTGGAGCTGGCCGAGACGGGCGGCGACGCCACCACCCCGTACCTGGCGGTCGGTGGCGCCGCCGTGCTGGCGCTTGGTGCCGCGGTGCTCTTCGGGACGACCCGGCGGCGCCGGGCCCGGAGCTAGCCGAGCACCGAGAGGCAGGTGGTCGGGGTGGCGTGGGCCGGGTCAAGGGCGTTGGTCACCTCGTGGAAGGTGACCCGGTCCACCGTGCCGATCGCCACGTGCTCGGACAGGTCGAGTGCGCACTTGTCCTGGATGAGGACGTTGGTGACGTTCGGTCCGGTCAGGAACTGGGAGCGGTACGGGGTGACCACCTCGTCGTACCGGGTCGCGATGACGTGGTAGCGGACCCCCGGGACGGTGTCACCGCCCTCGTTGAGCTTGGTGATGAAGGCCGAGCCGGCGACCTGGTCGGTCAGGCCCGGGGTGGCGGAGCTGATGACGTCCTCGGCACCGGGGAAGTGCGGCAGCAGCTTGGTGAGGCCGAGCAGGGTGGTGCCGTGGTTGTCGGGGGCGATGCCGACCAGGGTGTTCACCTTCTCGGCCCCGCCGAGGAACTTGAGGTACCAGCGGGGCATCATGCCGCCCTGAGAGTGTCCGACGAGGTCGACCTCGGGTGCACCGGTGGCGTCGAGGACGCGGTCCACATAGGTGTCGAGCTGTCCGGCCGATGCGGCGATGGGACCGAGCCCGTTGAAGAGGGGCACGCCCGGGAGTTGGCCGTAGTCCAGCGAGAAGACGCAGTAGCCCCGGTTGACCAGATAGGGCGCGAGGGCCAACCAGTTGTCGATGGAGTTCCCGAAGGTGCCGTGGACCAGGACGATCGGGCGGGGGTGCGCGGCGGACGGCTTGCAGGAGTAGTCGTTCCAGCCGCGGCTGGAAGCGGTGGAGGCCTGTGCCGAGGCGGTGGGGGCGAGGGTGGCGGCAGCGGTCAGCAAGAGGACGGACAGCGCTCTGAGGGCGTGTGTCCAGCGCTTGCGGGACTTTCGGGGCAGCATCGGGCGATCTCCTTGCGGCTCAAGGGGAAGGTGGGGGTGCTGTGCCCTGCGGTCCGGACCACAAGTGGGGATGCTCTTCAGCCAAGCTACGCACGGGTAGCCTCGACTGGGAAGTTACGCGTCGGTAAAAAGTGCTGTGTCGGCGTCAGTCGACCGTTCACGTCACCGTCAGAAGCCTCTGTGCGGGCACCTGCGGGCCCCGTACCGCCGTCAAGGACGCCGTCTCCAGCGGCAGATGACGCCGTGGCGGATCAGAGCGGCCGGGGTTCGCGCCGGAGCAAGGGGCCGCGCAACGGAGGAGCGGCCGGGACGGTGCACCGGCGGGCGAAGCCCGGCACGGCCGGCGCGCTTCCGGCGCCCGTAAGCGGAATGCGCAGACCTCCCTCCTCCGGCCCGTGCCGCGCCCGACCGCCCGACCGCCCGCTGCAGGGGGGCGCTCGGCCATTCGGGCGCATCCCACCTGCGGGAGCACTCCCGGCCCCGGAGCGTGGAGGCATGAGTTTCGTCGATGAACTGAAAAGCGCCGTCACTCCCCGAGCGGCCCTGCTCGTCGTCGGGGTCTTCGCCCTCCAGCTCCTGTTCGTCACCTCGTACGTCGGGGCCCTGCACCATCCGAAGCCCACGGACGTCCCCTTCGGCGTGGTCGCGCCGCAGCAGGTCTCCGACCGGCTCGTCGATCAACTGGAGGAGCTCCCCGGCGCACCGGTCGCCCCCCGGACCGTCACCGACGAGGCCGCGGCTCGGCAGCAGATCATGAACCGGGACATCGACGGGGCCCTGATCGTCGACCCCCTCGGTCGCACCGACACGCTGCTCGTCGCCTCGGGCGGCGGCACCGTCCTCGCCTCAGCGCTGGAAACGATCTTCACCAAGGTGGAGGCCGTCCAGGGGCGCACCGTGCGAACGGTCGACGTGGCTCCCGCCTCGCCGGAAGACTTCGACGGGCTCTCGGCCTTCTACCTGGTCGTCGGCTGGTGCGTCGGCGGCTACATCTGCGCCGCGATCCTGGCGATCAGCTCGGGCTCGCGACCCGCGAACCGGGAGCGCGCCGTCATCCGCCTCGGAGTGTTGGCGCTGTACTCCGCGCTCGGCGGTCTCGGCGGCGCGATCATCGTGGGGCCGATCCTCGGCGCCCTGCCCGGCAGCATCGCAGCCCTGTGGGGCCTGGGCACCCTGGTGGTCTTCGCCGTCGGTGCCGCCACCCTCGCCCTCCAGTCCGTCTTCGGGATCGTCGGCATCGGACTGGCGATCCTGTTGATCGTCATCGCGGGCAACCCGAGCGCGGGCGGCGCCTTCCCCGCGCCGATGCTGCCGCCCTTCTGGAGGGCGATCGGCCCCGCGCTGCCGCCGGGTGCCGGAACCTGGGCGGCACGCTCGATCGCGTACTTCAAGGGCAATGACATGGCTGCCTCGATGTGGGTCCTCTCGGCCTGGGCGGTGGTGGGCACCGCGGTCACCCTGGTGATGTCCTCGCTGAAGCGGAAGCCGGAGGCGGAAGCGATCGCCTCGGAGGTCGGCGAGCCCCGGTCCTGACCGGCCGGGGTTGCCCCCGGCCGGGGCGCGGCCCCGGAAGCAGGGCCGAAGGTCCCGGGAACGACCGTCCCTCCGGCCGCGGGAACGGACGGAGGGACGGGTTCGGGCACGTATCCGCCCGGTGCGGGCGCCTTCCGTCCCGGGCCTCCGGGGTCCGGGGGCCGTGGAGGCCCGGGACGGATCGAGGAGGAGATCAGTACACGTGGACGCCGTATGCGTTGAGCGCCTCCGTCACGGGCTGGAAGAAGGTCGTCCCGCCGGAAGAGCAGTTGCCGCTGCCGCCCGAGGTCAGGCCGATCGCCCGGCTGCCCGAGTAGAGCGGGCCGCCGGAGTCACCGGGCTCGGCACAGACATTGGTCTGGATCATCCCGTAGACGACGTCGCCGCCGCCGTAGTTCACGGTGGCGTTCAGGCCGGTCACCCGACCGCTGTGGATGCCGGTGGTGGAGCCGCGTCGGGTGACGGACATGCCGACGGTGGCATTGGCGGCGCTGGTGATGTCGACGCTGCCGACCGCACCGGGCTTGCTCACCGAGCTGTTGGTGTAGCGCACGATGCCGTAGTCGTTGACCGGGAAGCTCGAACCGGCCGTGGAGCCGAGCACGGTGGTGCGGGACGAGTTGGAGTACCAGGTGCCCGCGCCGTCGGTGCAGTGTCCGGCGGTGAGGAAGTAGTGGTTCCCCGCTCCGTCCCTGACGTTGAAGCCGAGCGAGCAGCGCCAACCGCTCGCGTAGATGGCGTCACCACCGGAGATCAACTTGTTGAAGACACCGGGGGTGCGCTCGAAGCGCAGCGCGCCCGCATTGCTTCCGGCCCGGTGCTTGATCTTCGCGATCTCGGCCGGGGAGACGGTCGAGTCGGCGGTGACGACGACCCTTCCGGTCGCGGTGTCGACGTGCCAGGCGGTGCCTGCCACGTCTGCGGCGAGGACGGCCTCATCCGCGGCGGAAAGCTGGGGGGCGCTGAACGTCCGGGTGGCATCGGCGCTGGCGGTGGGGGCGCCGAGCGTCGCCGCGGCGGCGACGAGGCCGGCGGTGAGGGCGAGCAGCCGTAACTTCTGGGTGGGGGTGGTGCGCGTGATCCTCACGACGTGTTCCTCCTGTGGGGGGATCAGCGGGAGATCGGCGGAAGGAGGTCAGTAGAGGCTGACCTTGTACTTGGCGAGCGCCTCGGGCACCGGCTGGTAGAAGGTGGTGCCTCCGGTCGAGCAGTTGCCGCTGCCCCCGGAGGTGATGCCGAGCGCTTTGCTGCCGTCGTAGAGCGCACCGCCGGAGTCACCGGGCTCGGCGCAGACGTTGGTCTGGATCATGCCGCGCACGGTGCCGCCGCCGGAGTAGTGGACGGTGGCGTTGAGTCCGGTGACCTTGCCGCTGCGGGTGCCGGTCGTGGAGCCGGAGCGCTTCACGGACTCGCCCACGTAGGCGTCGGCCGCGGTGAAACCGCCGGTGTGGGAGAGGGAGGCGTTGTCGTAGCGGACGAGGGCGTAGTCGTTGCCCGGGAAGCTGGAACCGACCGTGGGGCCGATCAGGGTCGTCTGGGCCGAGTTGGCGTACCAGGTCTTCACCACGTCGCCGCAGTGTCCGGCGGTGAGGAAGTAGTAGGTGCTGCCGCTGCGGACGTTGAAACCGAGCGAGCAGCGGTAGCCGTTGCCGTAGATGGCGTCTCCGGCTCCGAGCAGCGGTGTGAAGACGCCGGGGGTGCGCTGGACGCGAAGGGCTCTGGAGTCGGCACCGACCGCGTTCCGGATCTTCGCGAGCGCCTCGTCGGTGACGGTCGAATCGGCGGTGACGACGACCCGGCCCGCGGCCCTGTCGACGTACCAGGCGGTGCCGCCGACCCCGGCGGCCTCGACGGCTGCGTCGGCGCGGGCGAGTTGGGCGGCTCCGGCGGGGCCGGGGGCGGGAGCGGCCTGGGCTCCGGGGAGCCCCAGGGCCGTCGCGGCGGCGAGACCGGCGGCGACGGCGAGCAGGCGGGTGCGGGTGTTCCTCACTGTGCTCCTCACTGTTCTCCTTCTGGGAAAAGCGGAGGGGCCCGTGGGTGACGGGTCCGTGAGGCGCCATCAGGTGACGTGTCCCTGACATGCACCGTCAGCGATAGTGGCCTTCCTGGAGCGGACGCACAAGACCGCCGTACGGACGGACGCGTCCGACCATCACCACCGAAGGCGTCCACCGTCCGTGGAGACCGCGAAAAGCCCAGGTCGTGCCGGTCCCGGTCACCGCTCCCCCACGACGACTCGACGTCGGAGGCATTGCCGGACAGCGGGAAGGGACCGGTGGAGCGGTCCACGCGGGCGCACGGCGGCAGTGGTGCGCGCTTGAAGTCCCCCTCACCGAGCCTTCTCACGGCGGGGCTTCGGGCGGCAGGAAACGGAAGCGGCAGCCGGCCCGACCGCCGGCGGCGTCCGCGAAGTCCGCTCGACGGGCCCCGTCGTCCCCACCGCCCACAGGGCACGCCCGTCGTCGCGCAGAGGTCCAAGACCCACGCGCCGGCCGGCCCGGACGCGCTCCCGGCCGTCGGCGCTCTCGACCCGCGACGTGCGGATCCGCGCCCGGGGAGCCCCCTCCACGACGAAGCGCGGAACCCGCGCCCCAGGGCGCGGTCACTGCCCCAGGGCGCGGCCATCCCTCAGGACGCCTGACGCAACATCAACAGTCGCAACCGCAATTGCAGTCACCGCCTCCACAACAGCCGTCGCCCTCGCCGCAGAAGGAGCAACAGTTGCAGCAGTCGCAGCACCCCCCGGGATCGCACTGTTGGCAGAGCCCCTGGCGCTGCTGGCGGGTCCAGGGATCCTCGAAGGTCCCGCAGCACATCTGACAGGTGCAGGCGAGGCCGATCCAGAGGGCGCATCCGGCGATCAGGCCACGCCGGTTCGGCGGTTCGGGCGGGAGCGGCCCGCCGGGACCGCCGGGACCGGGGACATGGGGTCCGGTCGGCCCACCGGGACCGCCCGGACGAGGGGCGTACGGGTTGCCGGGCACCGGCCCCCGGCCGTACGGCACGCCCGCCCCTCCCTCCGGCCCCCCGTGCGAACACTCCGTCGTGCCGAAGGCGCGGTCGATCGAGGTGCGGAGCTCATGGGCGAGGAGGACGTGGGCCAGCCGTCCGTCGACGAACTCGGCCTCCTGCAGGGCGAGGCGTATGCCGTGGAGGGCGTCGTCGGCGAGCCGGCGGGCCTCCTCGCGCGGGGTGCCGGTGGCGGTGAGCGGGTTCCAGGCGCCGGCCGCAGCATCGGAGGCCTGGTCCTCGACGGCGTCGAGGAGGTGGGCGAGCCGCCCGAAGAGACGGCCCGCCTCGGCGAGCGGTTCCGCGTTGCCGGGACGACCGGCAAGGACCGCAGTGTGCGCGAAGGCCGCCGCGGTCGCCGTCTCCGTCGGCTCGGTGACGGCGAGCAAGGGGGTGCCCGGCCCGGCGAGGACCTCGATCCCGGCCTGCCGGTCGACCGCGTCGACGAGGACGGCGGTGTCGAATCCGAGGGCGCGGCCGGTCCTGGCCCCGGCCCTGTCCCAGGAGCGGGCCACCCTACGGGCCGCGACTGCGACGGGCCGGTGCGCAAGCAGTCCGTCCCGGTCCGCAACGTGGTCCCGCACCTTCGCCGAGGCGAGGACGAGGGAGACGGCGGCGGCGAGCCGAGCTCCTTCTCCCCGGGCGACGGGGGCGGTCCGCAGTGCGCGCAGGGCGCAGGGTCCGGCCGTGCGGCGATCCGCCTCGGTCACACCCGTCTGAGCTTCCGTCAGGACGGAGACGATGAGCCCGTCGTAGTTGGTGACGACCCGGGCGAACTGACCGTGGTCGGCGCGGAGCGCAAGGCAGAGGCCGCAGAGATGGGCGGTCCACTCGACCCTGAGGCGGTCGGTGAGCCGATGAGTGCAGGGCCTGACTATTCCGAACAAAGACTTCCCCGTGAGCCATGGGATGTGGTGCCTGAAAGACCGTCAAGCGATCTCGCGGCATCGTAGCGAGCGGTCTCGTTCACCCGTACGCGCCCATCGTCACCCTTCCGGCCCGACTTTCATATTTTCAGCTACATGGCCCCGTCTCTGGCGTGCGATACCGCAACTTTCCTGACGATTCGCCAGAAAAATCCCCTCACGTTCTGCACCAGTACCGTCACGAATCCCCTGCACGGCACCTATCCACTTGGCGTGCGATCCGCATCATGGACGACGATAGGCATTGCGGAACCACAAGTGACCGCGCTGAAAGGAGGCGTCCGTGGGATCGGTGCGCAAGGCAAGCGCCTGGCTGGGACTCGTCGAGGACAACGACGAGCGTTACTACGACGACGAGTACGCCGACGGTGCCGAGGGCGGCGACGCCTGGGTGACGGACCCGCGGGTCCAGGTGGCCACGGACACCGCGGAGGAGCGGGGCCGTCGGATCGCCACCGTCTCCCCCGACGGTTTCCGGGACGCCCGGGGCATCGGCGAGCTCTTCCGTGACGGGATTCCGGTGATCGTGAACCTGACCGCGATGGAGCCGAACGACGCCAAGCGCGTGGTCGACTTCGCCGCCGGCCTCGCCTTCGGCCTGCGCGGGTCCATCGAGCGCGTGGCGACGCGCGTCTTCCTGCTGACCCCCGCCGACACCCAGATCGTCAGCGGCGAGACGGGCCGACGCCAACGGGACGGCTTCTTCAACCAGAGCTGAGCGGGCCCGCCGGCCGACCCGGCACTCCCGACCCGGTCGGGTCAGTGCACCGGGCGCCCCGAGCCGGCGGGCTCGACCGCTTCCCGGGTCGCAGGCACCCGCGGCGCGGCCGCTCCGGGACGGTCGGACCGCTCCGAGCGGTGGGCGGGCCCGGACTCCCGGTCCAACCCCTCCGGGGCCGAGGACCCCTCCGACGCCACCAGGGCGTCGGCCGCCTCTTCCGGATCCACCGTGCACTCCATGACCAGGGGCAGTCGTAGGGCCATCAGTGCGCCGACGAGCAACAGTCCGGCACTGACGCAGAGCGTGACGTGCAGACCGGTCACGAAGGAGTGCCGAGCAGCCTGGTGCAGGGCGTCACCGGCTGCGCCGCCGAGTTGCTCGGCGACCTTGTACGCCTCGCCGAGCGAGTTGGCGGCGGCCCGCCCCGCCTCCGCGGGCACCCCGGGCACCCCGGCCAGCCCCGGGGCGTACGAAGCGTTCATCACACTGCCGAGCAGTGCGATGCCCATGCCCGCACCGAGCTGGTACGAGGTCTCGCCGATCGCCGCTGCAGCTCCCGCGCTGTGCTGCGGCGCCTCGCTGAGCATCGATTCGTACGCGGAGAAGAGCGTGGTCTGCAGACCGAAGCCGAGCAGCACGAAGCCCACCGTGAGCAACAGCGGACGGTCGTGCTGCCCCATGAGCGTGAGCAGCAGCACCGCACCGGCGGTGAGCACGAACCCCCAGCCGACCATCCGGCGCGGCCCGATCCTGCGCAGCGTGTAGGAGCCGGTGGCGCCGGCGGCCATGGCCGCGAAGGTCAGCGGGAGGAGCCGCAGCCCGGTCTCCAGGGGGCTGAGGCCGAGCACGAGCTGGAGGTACTGGACGGCGATGAGCTCCAGGCCGACCAGGGCCAGCATGGCGAGCACGATGCAGCCGACCGAGGTGGTGAAGGCGGCCCGGGAGAAGAGTCGCATGTCGATCAGCGGGTGCGGACGCCGCTTCTGTCGCCGCACGAAGAGGACCAGGAGTGCCGCGCCGAGCAGCAGCGGGCCGACGGTGGACGGGTGGAGCAGCGGATCGCCGGCTCCGGCGCGCTTGACCCCGAGGACACAGCCGAGGATGCCGCCGGCCGCCATGAGCGCACCGAGGACGTCCCAGGGGCCGTCGGCGGCTCCCCGGGACTCGGGCAGGAGGCGGCGGCCGAGCGGCAGGATCAACGCCATCAGCGGAATGTTGATGAGGAAGACGGAGCCCCACCAGTAGTTCTCGACGAGGAACCCGCCGAGGACCGGCCCGGTGGCGGCTCCGACCGCGGCGGTGGCGGTCCAGATCCCGATGGCGGTGGCCCGCTCCCGCCGGTCGGGGAAGACCGCCCGGAGCAAGGAGAGCGTGGCGGGCATGATCATGGCACCGCCGACGCCGAGCAGCGCGCGGGCCGCGATGAGGACCGCGGGATCGGTGGCGAGGGCGGCGACCGCCGAGGCGATGCCGAAGAGCGCATAGCCGAGGAGGAGGACCCTCCGCCGGCCGACCCGGTCGCCGAGGGTGCCGAAGAGGATGAGCAGCGACGCGCAGACCAGGGGGTAGGCGTCGACGATCCAGAGCAGGGCCGTGGAGCTGGGGCGCAGGTCCTCGGTGAGCGAGGGGACGGCGACGTGGAGGATGGTCGCGTCGAGGGCGACCAGGAGGAGGCTGACGCAGAGGACGACGAGGACGACCCAGCGGTTGCCGCCACCGCCGGCGACCCGCGGTCGCCCTTGGGCCGTGTTCGTCCGCGACATATACGTACCTCCCACGTGAAACCCTCGCGCTCGGCAGGCCCCGGACCAGGGCGTATGCCCATGGACGACCCGGCATCGACGGGCGAGTGAGCCGCCAGCGTACGCGAGTTCAAGCCCCGAGCGCGTGGTGCAGCTCTCACCCCGGCAGGGCTCGCGGTGTGGCGTACGCCACTCGAAGCGGGCCGCACCTCGCATGGAATTGCGCACGGACGCCTGTTTGAAGAAATCCCCGGACGCTCAAACAGTTTTCCGAAAACGACCCGAACCGCAATAGGGCTGAAGGTCATCGGATTTCCCGACGGACACCCGCAATGAGCCACCCAATGAGACCCACTCCACATCACATGGTCATCACGAAGGGAGTGGAACGACAGGGTCTGCTTCTCACTCCCTGTAACGTCGATTGGGTGCGTACCGACATCTTTGCCCGGCTGGACCGGGAGCCGGAACCGCCGAAGATAGAGGTCCCGCGGATGACCCGCACGCGTCTCGCCCTCTTCGGCGGGACGTCGGCGTTCTACCTGGCCATCGTCGCCGCCGTGCTGCTGTCGACGTGGCTGGTGACCCTCGACTGGAAGATCATGCTCTTCCGGCCGTACCAGCAGTGGCCCGGGATCCACGGTTTCCTCGACTACTACGTCGTCCTCGGCCAGCGCGGCCCCACGGCCGTCATGGTGGCCGCCTGGCTGGGCTGGCGCTCCTGGCGCCAGCACACCCTGCGCCCCCTGCTGTGCCTGGGCGCGGCCCTCCTCCTGCTCAACGTTTCGGTCGGTTCGGTCAAGCTCGGCCTCGGCCGGCTCGGACCGCACTACGCGACGCAGATCGGATCCGCCGAGCTGTTCGCGGGCGGTGACATATTTCCCTCGGGGCACACCGCCAATGCGGTCGTGACCTGGGGCATCCTCGCCTATCTGGCAACCACCCCGAGGGCCAGGCGCTATCTGTCGGCACTGTCCGCGGTGGTCGCGCTCGGGGTCGGCCTCACCACCGTCTACCTGGGCACGCACTGGCTGAGCGACGTGCTGCTCGGCTGGGCCGCCGGACTGCTCATCCTGCTCGCGCTGCCCTGGTGCGAGCCGGTCATCGCCGTTGCGGAGGCCTGGATCCTGAGCGTCCGGGACCGGATGCGGGAGCGACTGCGGGAGGGCCGCCAGCTGGTTCCCTCGTTGCCCGTGGCCACCGGGGGACCGCGCCCGGGCTTCTTCCCGCCCCGCCCGTCGGCACCCGAGGAACCGGTCCGGGAACCCGTGGGGGTCGGCGGGCGGCGCGCCCCGGCGACCCGCGGCTGATCCGCACCCGGAGGGAACAAGGGCCCCGGCCATCGGCCGGGGCCCTTCCGCATGGGGTCTGCAGGCTCC
>NZ_JBHYMF010000222.1:0-10466 GCF_042742855.1 Streptomyces sp. NPDC058877
GGGGTTATTTGCCGCCCGCCCGGCCGCCCCCCCCCGCGGGGGCCCCCGGACGGTTCGAACGGTTCGGCTCAGACGTTGACGCCGAAGTCCTGCGCGATGCCGCGCAGGCCCGAGGCGTAACCCTGGCCGACTGCGCGGAACTTCCACTCCGCGCCGTGGCGGTACA
Organism: Streptomyces sp. NPDC058877; assembly: GCF_042742855.1. Lineage (NCBI taxonomy): Bacteria > Bacillati > Actinomycetota > Actinomycetes > Kitasatosporales > Streptomycetaceae > Streptomyces > Streptomyces sp. NPDC058877. The sequence continues at coordinate 167 of NZ_JBHYMF010000222.1, forward strand.
GCTCGCCGAAGACCATCGCGGTCTCGGTCGAGGCGTCCTCGGAGAGGTCGTACCGCGCGATCTCGGTGCCGCCGGCCTGGTTCACGACGCGGATGAACGCGTTGCGCACCTGGCCGAAGGACTGCTGGCGGTTCTCGGCGTCGTAGATCGAGACCGGGAAGACGATCTTGGCCACATCGGCCGGGACGCCGGCCAGGTTGACCTTGACCTGCTCGTCGTCGCCTTCGCCCTCGCCGGTGAGGTTGTCACCGGTGTGCTCGACCGACCCGTCGGCGCTCTTCAGGTTGTTGAAGAAGACGAAGTCCTGGTCGTTGCGGACCTTGCCGGCCTCGCTCACCAGGATGGCGCTGGCGTCGAGGTCGAAGTCCGTACCGGTGGTGGTGCGGACGTCCCAGCCCAGACCGACGGTCACGGCGGTGAGGCCAGGGGCCTCCTTGGTCAGCGAGACGTTGCCGCCCTTGCTGAGGCTGACTCCCACGAGTCCCTCCATAGGTTTCCAGGGGCAGCGCCCCCAGTCGTGCATTGGCATCGGATCAACGTCTGGATCCTAGTGACGGGTTCCCGGTCGAAACAGTCGATTCACCTCGTGAATCCGCTGGTGTCGGTCCGGAACCGCTCAAAGGGCGTCGAGGGCGTCGACGTACTGGCCCAGGTCACGGGCGTCCGACAGGGCGTTCACCACGGTCCAGCGGACGACACCCCCCTTGTCGATGACGAAGGTTCCGCGGACCGCGCAGCCCTTGTCCTCGTCGAAGACGCCGTAGGCGCGGGACGCCTCGCCGTGCTTCCAGAAGTCGGAGAGCAGCGGGAATTCCAGCTCCTCCTGGTCGGCGAAGACCCGAAGGGTGTGGATGGAGTCGTTGGAGACCGCGAGCAGCTGCGTGTCGTCGTTGACGAAGGCGGGAAGGTTGTCGCGGAGCTCGCGAAGCTCACCGGTGCAGACGCCGGTGAAGGCGAACGGGTAGAAGAGCAGCACCACGTTCTTCTCGCCCCGGAAGTCGGAGAGCCGCACGGTCCTGCCGTGGTTGTCCTTGAGCTCGAATTCCGGAGCCTTGGTGCCGACCTCGATCGCCATCGCTCACTCGTCCCTTTCCAACGGGCACGGACATTGGGCCGTACCGGTGAGACCCACCCTACGGCCTGCGCACGAAAGCCCCCGCCGGCGGGCGACGGGGGCTTCTCGCAACGTGTCGGTCAGCGCTTGGGGGCGACCAGGCGGGCACCCGCCCAATCCTTGGCGACGCTGATGCTCTTGGTCTGGGAGAGACCCGCTGTCTGCGCGGCATCGTTGATGTCGGACGGCTCGATGTAGCCGTCACGGCCGGTCTTCGGCGTCAGCAGCCAGATCACGCCGCCGTCCTCCAGGAGACCGATGGCGTCCACCAGTGCGTCGGTGAGATCGCCGTCCTCGTCACGGAACCAGAGCACGACGGCGTCGGCGACGTCGTCGTAGTCCTCATCCATGAGCTCGGTCCCGATGACGGACTCGATGCCTTCACGGAGATCCTGGTCGACGTCGTCGTCGTAGCCGATCTCCTGGACCACCTGTCCGGGCTCGAACCCCAGCCTCGCTGCCGGGTTGGTCCGCTCCTCCGCGTGGTCCGCGGTCGCGCTCACGGCTTGCCTCCTGCTCATTCGGAAAATGCTGTGGGCCACGCGTGGGCGCGCGGCTCTGGCCGTAGTCCACACGTGCCGGGGTGGATCGCGCAAGTACCCGGCCCTTGAGACCGCCGAAACGGTGACGTTTGGGGCCGTCTCGCCGCAACTTCCGGCACTGTCGCCCCCTTCGCCTCACTCGGGGACAGATGCTTCATCCCGGTTTGCAGACTTCTGCGGTTTCAGTCTGCCGAACGCCCGGACGAAACGCATGCGCGAGTTGGGCGTAAGGTTGCGATTTGACCGCACCGGACGCCCGGAAGGCAGGGCGAGGCACCCCCCGGGGGTTACCCCTCGGTAAATGTGACGTCTGGCGTCGGCGGGGTACACGATGGACATCCCGACCAGCCCGTGGCCCCGTGGGCACCACCGAACAGCGAAGGAAGAGCGTGGCTCCCGGATCCGATCGCAACCCGATCATCATTGGCGGCCTTCCCAGCCAGGTCCCGGATTTCGACCCGGAAGAGACCCAGGAATGGCTCGACTCCCTCGACGCGGCCGTGGACGAGCGGGGCCGCGAGCGGGCCCGTTACCTCATGCTCCGTCTGATCGAGCGGGCCCGCGAGAAGCGCGTGGCCGTGCCCGAGATGCGCAGCACGGACTACGTCAACACCATCGCCACCAAGGACGAGCCCTTCTTCCCCGGAAACGAGGAGATCGAGCGCAAGGTCCTCAACGCCACCCGCTGGAACGCGGCCGTGATGGTCTCGCGCGCCCAACGTCCGGGCATCGGCGTCGGCGGCCACATCGCGACCTTCGCCTCCTCCGCCTCGCTCTACGACGTCGGCTTCAACCACTTCTTCCGCGGCAAGGACGAGGGGGACGGCGGCGACCAGATCTTCTTCCAGGGGCACGCCTCCCCCGGCATCTACGCCCGCGCCTTCCTGCTCGACCGGCTGAACGAGACCCAGCTCGACGCCTTCCGCCAGGAGAGGTCGAAGTTCCCGAACGGCCTGTCCTCGTATCCGCACCCACGGCTGATGCCGGACTTCTGGGAGTTCCCGACCGTCTCCATGGGCCTCGGCCCGCTCGGGGCGATCTACCAGGCCCGGATGAACCGGTACATGGAGGCGCGCGGCATCGCCGACACCTCGAAGTCGCACGTCTGGGCGTTCCTCGGCGACGGCGAGATGGACGAGGTCGAATCGCTCGGCCAGCTCTCCATCGCCGCCCGTGAGGGGCTGGACAACCTCACCTTCGTCGTCAACTGCAACCTCCAGCGGCTCGACGGCCCGGTCCGCGGCAACGGCAAGATCATCCAGGAGCTGGAGTCGATCTTCCGGGGCAACGGCTGGAACGTCATCAAGCTCATCTGGGACCGTTCCTGGGACCCGCTGCTCGCACAGGACCGCGACGGCATCCTGGTGAACAAGCTGAACACCACGCCCGACGGACAGTTCCAGACCTACGCCACGGAGACCGGCGGCTACATCCGGGACCACTTCTTCGGGGACGACCACCGGCTGCGGGCCATGGTCGAGAACATGTCGGACCAGCAGGTCCTGCACCTGGGCCGCGGCGGCCACGACCACAAGAAGATCTACGCGGCCTACGCGGCGGCGAAGGCCCACGCCGGCCAGCCGACCGTGATCCTCGCGCAGACCGTCAAGGGCTGGACGCTGGGTCCGAACTTCGAGGGCCGCAACGCGACCCACCAGATGAAGAAGCTGACGGTCGACGACCTCAAGCGCTTCCGCGACCGGCTGCACATCCCGGTGACGGACCGGCAACTGGAGGACGGACTGCCGCCGTACTACCACCCGGGCCGGAACTCCGAAGAGATCCAGTACATGCACGACCGCCGCAAGGCGCTGGGCGGTTACGTCCCCACCCGCGTCGTGCGGGCGAAGCCGCTGGCCCTTCCCGACGACAAGACCTACGCGGCGGCCAAGAAGGGTTCGGGGCAGCAGTCGATCGCCACCACGATGGCCTTCGTCCGCATCCTGAAGGACCTCATGCGGGACAAGGAGATCGGCAAGCGCTTCGTGCTGATCGCCCCCGACGAGTACCGCACCTTCGGCATGGACGCCTTCTTCCCGAGCGCCAAGATCTACAACCCGCTGGGCCAGCAGTACGAGGCGGTGGACCGCGAACTCCTCCTCGCCTACAAGGAGTCACCGACCGGCCAGATGCTGCACGACGGCATCTCCGAGGCAGGCTGCACGGCCTCGCTGATCGCAGCGGGCTCCGCCTACGCCACGCACGGTGAACCGCTGATCCCGGTGTACGTCTTCTACTCGATGTTCGGTTTCCAGCGGACCGGCGACCAGTTCTGGCAGATGGCCGACCAACTGGCACGCGGCTTCGTGCTCGGTGCGACGGCCGGACGGACGACGCTGACGGGTGAGGGCCTCCAGCACGCCGACGGCCACTCCCACCTGCTGGCCTCGACCAACCCGGCCTGCATCTCCTACGACCCGGCGTTCGGCTTCGAGATCGCGCACATCGTCAAGGACGGCCTGCGCCGCATGTACGGCCCCGAGGCCGAGGACGTCTTCTACTACCTGAGCGTCTACAACGAGCCGATCCAGCACCCGGCAGAGCCCGAGGACGTGGACGTGGACGGCATCCTCCAGGGCATCCACCGCCTCAAGGCGGGCGGGGCCGGCACGGTCCCGGCACAGATCATGGCCTCCGGCGTCGCGGTGCCCTGGGCGATCGAAGCACAGCGCATCCTCGCCGAGGAGTGGAACGTCCGGGCCGACGTCTGGTCCGCGACCTCCTGGACCGAGCTGCGCCGGGAGGCCGTGGCCGTCGAGGAACACAACCTGCTCCACCCGGACGAAGAGCAGCGCGTCCCCTATGTGACGCGCAAGCTCCAGGGCGCCGAGGGACCGTTCGTCGCGGTCTCGGACTGGATGCGCACGGTGCCGGACCAGATCGCACGCTGGGTGCCCGGCCCGTACACCTCGCTGGGCGCGGACGGCTTCGGCTTCGCGGACACCCGCGGTGCGGCCCGCCGCCACTTCCACATCGACGCGCAGTCGATCGTGCTCGCGGTACTGACCGAGCTCGCCCGCACGGGCAAGGTCGAGCGGTCGGCCCTGAAGCAGGCCGTGGACCGCTACCAGCTGCTCGACGTGACGGCCGCCGACCCGGGCGCCGCAGGCGGCGACGCCTGATCGAGACCTTCCGGTCGACCTGATTTCAGCTGGTGAAGGGCGGTGGGACCCGGTTCCGCCGCCCTTCACCATTACCTACCATGCCAGGCATGCCCGTGATGAAGTCCCGCTGGGAAGAGCGCACCCAAACGCCGCTCCTGGTGCTAGCGATCGCCTTCGGTGCCGCCTATGCGGTGCCGATCGTGACGCCCGGCGCCGAGCCGTGGGTGCACCAGATCTGCACCTACGTCGAGTGGATCGTCTGGGCTGCCTTCGCCTTCGACTACCTTGCCCGTCTCTGGCTCGCCCCGGACCGCTGGTCCTTCGTGCGCAGCCATCTGCTGGACCTACTCGCCGTGATACTGCCGATGATGCAGCCGCTGCGGCTGCTGCGACTCGTCGCCACGCTGCTCCTCGTGGGCCGGCGGGCCAGGATGGCTCCGCAGATAACGCTCACCACCTATGTGGCGGGCTCGGTGGCCGGACTGATGATGTTCGGTTCGTTGGCCGTGCTGCACGTCGAGCGGGACGCCCCGGACGGCAACATCAAGACGCTCGGCGACGCGGTCTGGTGGTCCTTCACCACGATGACCACGGTCGGTTACGGAGACCTCGCCCCGACCACGGGGCTGGGCCGGGTCCTCGCGGTGGGCCTGATGCTCTCGGGCATCGCGCTGCTCGGTGTCGTCACGGCCAACATCGCAGCGTGGTTCATCTCCCGCTTCGAGCGCGATGACGTGATGGAACGCCGCCAGATCGAGCTCCTGGAGTCGCTCACCCTGGAGGTCAGCGAGCTCCGTGCGGAGGTGGCCCGGCTTTCGGCGCCGCCGGAGCAACGGGAGCACCCCGAGGTGCCTTCGCCTAGCGCTCCCAGATCTTGAAGGCCCTGACCTCGTAGGCCTCCCGCGGCACCCATGTCCCCCGTCCCGGATAGGTCTCGAACTCTCCCGTCTCCCCGCATTCGGCCGACTGGTACGTGGTGACCGGCCGCCCGGTGCGGTTCGCGAGGGACTGGGCCGAGGCGCCCGGCGGCAGAGCGATGCAGCTCTCGACGTCGGTGCCGGCCAGTTCGTACGTCCAGGGCCTGCCCTTGAAGTCGGGCTTGGGCCAGAGACAGAGCCGGCCGGGGCCGCAAGCCCCGAGGGTCGTGCCCGACCGAGGGGCGGTCAGGGGTGGTGCGGTCGATGTGGGCACCGCCGTCGCCCGGGCCGACGGGGCCGTGATCGGGCTCGCCAGCGCCGGGGCGGCCGGGGCCGCCAGGAGGGCGGCAAGGAGGGCGGCCGTGAGGGCCGTGCCCATCGGAACGGTCTTCTTCTGCATGTCGAGGAACCCCCGTTTCGTCACTCTCTGTAGTGGAGAGCATGGCGGAGGCGAACCCGACGACGGAAGGGGGGCCGCCCCCGTTCACGCGAACGGGTGACGACCCCCTACGGGAACCCCGAGGGGAACCGGTCGGCGTCAGATGTGACCGCCGCTCATGCCGCCCGCTTCGGCGTTCTCGCCACGCTTGGTGAGCGTGGCGACGAGGGCCGCGACGACCGCGACGCCGCCGGCAACGGTGAAGGCGAGGCCCATGCCCTCCAGGAAGGTGTCGTGGATGACGCCGGTGATCTGCTGCAGGAGACCGGGGGTCATGCCCGGCGCCTGGGCCAGCTCGGGCGGAGCCATCCCGAACTCGGCGGCCTGTTCCAGCCGCGGGTCGAAGGGGGCCGGGATGCCGGCCTCCTGCCAATTGCCCGCGAAGGCATCGGCGACCTTGGAGGACATGACGGCACCGAGCACCGCCGTGCCGAGCGCGCCGCCGACCTGCATGGCCGCCTGCTGCAGGCCACCGGCCACGCCGGAGAGCTCCAGCGGCGCGTTGCCGACGATGACCTCGGTGGCGCCGACCATGACCGGGGCGAGGCCCAGACCGAGGAGGGCGAACCAGAGCGACATCGCGAGGGTTCCGGTGTCGGCGGTGAGCGAGATCATGCCGAACATGGCGACGGCGGTGCAGACCATGCCGCCGACGAGCGGCACGCGCGGACCGAACTTGGTGATCAGGGCGCCGGCCAGCGGCGAGGAGACGATCATCATCGCGGTCAGCGGCAGCAGGTGCAGGCCGCTGTCGACCGGGCTGAGGCCCTGCACGCCCTGGAGGTAGAAGGTCACGAAGAAGAGGCCGCCCATGAAGGCGAAGGCCATCAGCACCATCAGCACCACGCCGGCCGAGAGCGGCAGGGAGCGGAACATCGCCAGCGGGATCAGCGGCTCCTTGGCCTTGGTCTCCCAGAGGGCGAAGACCAGGAACAGCAGCAGCGCGCCGAGCAGGCAGCCCCAGGTCTTGCCGCTCGACCAGCCCCAGGACTCACCGGCCTTGATGAGGCTCCAGACCAGGGACGCCATGGCGCCGGAGAGCAGCAGGATGCCGAGGAGGTCGAAGGAGCGCGGCGCGTTCTCTGCGCGGTGGTCCTTGAGGATGAGCAGGCCGAGGACGAGCGCGACCACGCCCACCGGCACGTTGACGAAGAAGACGGACTGCCAGCTGACGTGCTCGACGAGCAGGCCGCCGACGATGGGGCCGCCGGCCGTGGAGGCACCGATGACCATGCCCCAGATGCCGATCGCCATGTTGAGCTTCTCGGCGGGGAAGGTGGCGCGCAGCAAGCCGAGGGCGGCCGGCATCAGCAGGGCGCCGAAGAGGCCCTGCAGCACGCGGAAGGCGATCACCGCGCCGATGGAGTGGGACAGGCCGATCGCGCCGGAGGCGGCGGCGAAGCCGGCGATGCCGATGAGGAAGGTCTGCCGGTGGCCGAAGCGGTCGCCCAGCTTGCCGGCGGTGATCAGGGCGACGGCCAGTGCGAGCAGATAGCCGTTGGTGATCCATTGGACCTGGGCGAGGGTGGCGCCGAGGTCGTTCTTGATGGCGGGATTGGCGATGGCGACGATCGTGCCGTCCAGCGCCACCATCATGACGCCCACGGCGACGGCGAACAGCGTCAACCACGGGTGGCCCCGCAGTCCCTTCGCCGGGACCGAGGCGGGTTCCCGGGCACCCCCCTGACCCTGCGGGGCCTTTTCCACGGTGGTCTGACTAGTCATGGGAACGAGGCTAATGACAGTCACTGACAATTGACAAAGCGATTCACGCGACGGTAACTGTCACGTAGCTCACAGGTACGCTGAGTCGGACGAAACGGCTGGAAAGAGGACCTGAGACGTGACCGTTCCCGTGCCCGGACTGCGCGAGCGGAAGAAGCAGCGCACGCGCGACGCGCTGATCCGGGTGGCGCTGGAGCTCTTCACGACCCAGGGGTACGAGCGGACCACCGTCGACGAGATCGTCGACGCCGTGGAGGTCTCCCAGCGCACCTTCTTCCGGTACTTCTCCTCCAAGGAGGAGGTCGCCTTCGACGTCCAGCAGATGGTGGAGGAGCGCTTCGTACGGGCCCTCGGGCAGCGCCCCCCGGACGAGGGCCCCTTCGACGCGATGCGCAACGCCGTCCTGTGCGCCTGGGACACCATCGGCGAGGCCATCGAGGAGGTCGTTCCGGTGGAGCTCTACCTGCGCACCTACCAGATGATCGAGTCGACGCCCGCGCTCCTCGCCGTCCATCTGCGCCGGTCGACCGAGATGGAGGAGACCATCGCCCGGATCATCGCCGGGCGCGAGGGCCTCGACGTCGACGAGGACCCGCGCCCCCGGATCGCGGTGGCCGCGTTCAGCGGGGTGATGCGGGTGACCGGGCAGATGTGGGGCCGGGGCGGGGAACAGAGCCTGGAGTCCATCCGCTCCCTCACCGAGGAGTACCTCGACCGCCTCGGACCGGCCCTCGCCCAGCGCTGGCGGGACCGGCCGGCATGAGGCCCCGCCCCTGAGGCCGCGCCCGGAGGCCGCCCCCGTAGGGTGACCGCCCGTGACCTCAGCCGATGCCCCGTCCGGGCCCCTCGCCCCGCGCGCGCCGCTGGCGCTCCTCCTCGTGTGGGTGCTCCTCGCGACCACCGGGTGGACCACCGTCCAGCACCGGCCCGTACCGTGGCCGTCCCGCGAGGCCGCGCTCGCCGCCTGGGGGCGGGACCGGATCGACCACCGGCCGCTGCCGGACCCTGCCGCTCCGGCCCGTACCGTCGCCGCGTTCTTCGCCGGACTCGGCCCGGCGCGCGCCGCGCGACTCGCCGCCCGGCACCCGCTCGTCGTCGGCAACCTCAACGGCGCCCCGGTCGCCCTGCGTTACCGTGCCAACCGGATCTCCCTCGGGGAGGCCCACGCCGCCGAGCGCGGCAGGGCCGATGACCCCCGGCTCTCCCCGGAGGGCCGGCACGAGGCGCTCCGTCGGATCCACCGCTTCGCCTCCCTGATGCGCCCCGGCCGCCAGGTCCTCGCCTTCGACCCGACCGGCACGGGCCGGGTCGCCGAGGTCTTCGGCGACCTGGAACGGGCCCGGCGGATCTCCGTGATCGTTCCCGGCGTCGACACCAACCTGCTGACCTTCCAGAAGACCAACGGCAGGTACGGGGCTCCCGCCGGCATGGCCCAGTCCCTCTACGCGGCCGAACGGCAGGCCGCTCCCCGCGCGCGCGTGGCGGTGATCGCCTGGGCCGACTACACCGCGCCCGCGGGGATCGGCGTCGACGCGGTGACCGGCCGACTGGCCGAAGGAGGCGCCGCACGTCTCATGGGTCTCGTGGAATCGCTGCCCCCGGAAGCGCACGTGGCGCTCCTCTGCCACAGCTACGGATCCGTGCTCTGCGGGGTCGCCGCACCCCGACTGCCCGCCCGGGTGACCGACGTGGCCGTGGCCGGAAGTCCCGGGATGCGGGTGGAGCGAGCGACGGAACTCGCGGGCCCGGCCCGGGTCTGGGCGATGCGGGACGACGACGACTGGATCGCGGACGTGCCGCACCTGGAGGTCGTCGGGCTCGGGCACGGCGCCGACCCGGTGGCGCCGGAGTTCGGCGCCCGGCTGCTCTCCGCCCGCGGGGCACTCGGCCACGGCGGCTACTTCGAGCCGGGTACGGAGAGTCTCGCCAACCTCGCGGCGGTGGGCGCCGGAGCGTACCCGCGCCTGGTCTGCGCACGTCCCGACAGCGCCTGTCGCGAAGGAATATCCGGTCCGGAAGGGCACTGACGCGCGTAGATCACGCAATGTCGGGACCTTTCATAGGGGCGACGCAAGGGCGCACGCCGCTTACGATGAGCCGTATGGGTGATGTGCTGGCCGGAATTCATGCCACCTGGGAGCTCGAGAGTGACGCCCTCGTCATCCGCTTCGAACGGGGGATCCGCACGCCGAGGCTCTTCCAAGCGCTGCGCGAAAGGCGGGTGCCGCACGAGGCGTTGGCGTCGGTGACGCTCACGCCCGGGAGGCGGGGCACCGTCGTGCTGCACGCCGTGCCGCGACCGGGGGCCGATCCGCTGATGGAGGCCGCAGCGGGACAACTCAAGGAGAACAGCGATCCGTACCGCCTGGTGCTGCCGGCGGAGCGCGAGGCGCTGGCCGTGCACTACCGGGACGGGCTGCGGTCGCTCCTCCCGTCGCAGCCGGGGACCGCGGGGGTCC
>NZ_JBHYMF010000223.1:0-10263 GCF_042742855.1 Streptomyces sp. NPDC058877
GCCGGACGTCCCGTCAACGTCGTCGTCCAACCCGGTGGTCTTCCCACGCGACACCTCCGTGATCAAGGTGTTGCGACGACCACTTGAATCCGCCCTGTCATCCGCCGTCGATCGGATGACCCGGAGGTGCTGCCACCGGGTCCGAGGGGCGCCGACGGAGACTCCACCGAGGGCGGTCAGGAGGGGTACCGCTCCAGTCCCGCGGCCCGAAGCAGGCACTCGCGGCCGTCCGTGCCGATCAGTCCGTCCGAAAGGGTCTCGTCCTCCAAGAGAGCACCCAGGACAGCCGCATGTGCGGCGAAGACGGCCCTGCATTCCTCGCGCTCCGGGCGATCACAGTCCTTCCCGAAGAGCAGCACCTGGCGCTCCTCGTCGGCGTCGACCGGCGAGGACAGTTCCGCAGCGACGACCAGGAGGTCAACCAGACCGGGCCGCACCACGAGGTCGGGGAGGGCTGCCAGGCGCATCAGGAAGGGCAGGGCAGCGGGCATCACGGCGCTCATGCGGAGGGGGCCGCTCATCAAGACGTTGTCCAGCGCGGTCAGGGCCTCGGGGCCGGCTTCCCCGTCCAGGAGGGCACACAGCAGGATCGGGATCCCGGCGGGACACCCGGGGATCTGCGACCAGTCGACATCGGTGCAGCCCAGCAGCGCGGGATGGTCGCAGCCGGCTTGCCCCATGTGCGGATGTTCGCGGAGGAACCGAGCCACGGCAGCCTCTTTGACCTTCACGTCCACCACGCACATGTCCCTGCCTCCGCCCCTGCCCCTGACGCCGCCCCGAACGGCACCCACGGGACGAAACCCTTCCCGAGAGCAGCACCGAGCGCAAGCGTCGGGACCAGCAGCCCCGCCCCCCTCCGGGAGAAGTGGCGCACCAGCACGGCACGGGGTTCCGGGACGGCCCTTGGGTGGCGGCACTCCGGGTCCGGTGCGATTCTGGCGGCAGAAATTCTGCCTTTCCAGAAAGGCTTTCACACATGCTCAAGGATTCGCACGGGACTCCCTATCCGCTCACTGTGGAAGCCTCGCTCGATCCACGATTGACACGCTGGATGTGGCTGGTCAAGTGGCTGCTGGCCATCCCGCACTACGTCGTACTGGCTTTCCTGTGGGTCGGATTCTTCGTGGTGACCGTCATCGCCTTCTTCGCGATCCTCTTCACGGGCCGGTACCCACGCCCTCTCTTCGATTTCAATCTCGGGGTCCTGCGGTGGAGCGCACGGGTTCACTACTACGCGCTCACCGTCGCGGGCACCGATCGCTATCCGCCGTTCACCCTGGAAGACGTTCCGGACTACCCCTTCCACCTGGACCTCCCCCACCCCGATCGCCTCTCCCGGGGGCTGGTCCTGGTGAAGTGGTGGCTCCTGGCGATTCCGCACTACGTGCTGGTCGACCTCTTCGTGGGAAGCGGCTGGTACGGGAGCGGAGACGAATGGAACGAGGCCCACTACGGCTTCAGCCTGGTGGGCGCCCTGACGTTGATCGCCGTCGTCGCCCTGCTCTTCACCGCCGTCTACCCCCGCCGCCTCTACGACTTCCTGATGGGGCTGGTCCGCTGGATCCTCCGCGTCGCGGTCTACGCGTCCTTGATGACGGACCGCTACCCTCCCTTCGCACTGGACCAGGGAGGCGAGGAGCCGGCCGCTCCCGCGCCGGGCGCCTGAGCCCGCACCCGGCACCCTCGACGCGGTCCGGGCCCCGGGCACCCCAGGGGCGGTCGCCCTCGCGTCGGACAGCGAGGAGCCACCCGGCAGCCGTCCTCGACCTTCGAACGCGACCAGCACCTCGCCGGCCCGATCGACGGCCGGACGCCGGTGCCCCCGCACCGGGGCGCGCCGCTCCCGGCGGCGCCCGGTCGCGGCTGCGGCACGGCGCCTCAGGGCGAGCCCCCGTCGCGCCACTCTCGGTCGGTGGACCAAGCGGTCAAGGTGGTGCCGTCCTGGTACGCGAAGTACGAGCCGCACTTGAGGGTGGCCTTGCCCGCGACTCCGTCAGGGAACCACGGAGCCCCGATCTCGGCCGCGGGAGAAGCCCCTTCGATCGGCTTGCACTCGGCCGGCGGGCGCGCCCCGGCCGTCGTCGCGACGAGCAGACGTTCGCCTCCCGTCGTCTTCATGGCGTACTTGACCGAGGTCGCGTCGTCGGGCAGCCAGCGCGGCACGGAGCGCCGGTCCTGCTTGGCCTTGGCGCCGGTCGCGTACGCGGAGGACTCCTGGTGCCTCCCGTCCCACCAGTGATCGGCGGCGGGGACGGCGACGGCCGCACCGACGCCGAGGGCGACGATGCCCGCGGCGGCAAGGACGAGGGGGTTCTTTCGGCTCACTGCTCCGACTCGCTTCCTGGTGATTGCGGGAACGATTCAATGATTGCCGCCCTTTGTCCGCATACGTCCGCCCCGGTACGGACCTCGTGTACGCCTCAGGTCTGACGCCCCTGATGCCCTCCCCCAGTCCCGCTCCCCCGTCCGCAGTCGGCGGCCTGCCGATGTGACGGGGAGGGCGAACGCGGGCCGCACCCGAGCGACTCATCGGACGGGCAACGGGCTCCGATCGAACCGGCGGCCGGTGCACGGAAGGACCGGCACCACTCGGTCGGCGGGCACCGGGGCACCCACGCGCTGCGAAGAGGTCATGCGGGCCGGGTGCGCAGATCCGCTTCACCACCGGACCGAGGCCCGGTGCAGTGCACACGGATCCGGTAGCCGACCGAGCACCGCTGCCCGCGACCTTGCCCCGACCCCGCCAGGAGTCGCACGGCACCTCACGAGCTGCTGCTCTCCGCGGCCTTGGGCTGTTGTTGGGTGGCGCAGTGGATGCCACCGCCCCCTTCGGCGATGGCGTGGATCTCCAACTGGACGACCTCGCGGTCGGGGTGGAGGTCGCCGATGACGGCGGCGGCCCGCCGGTCGGCCTTGCGGTCGCCGAAGCGGGGGACGAGGACGGCGTCGTTGGCGATGTAGTAGTTGGCGTAGGAGCCGAGGAAGTCCTCACCGCGGCGGCCGAGCCTGGCGGGGTCGGGTTCGGGGAGGTCGATGATCTCGAACCTTCTCCCACGGGCGTCGATCGCGTTCTCCAGGACACCGCGGGCCTGGTCGTGGGCGCGGGTCCACACATCGGGTCCGTCGCCGACCCAGGCACGGCTGAGCAGGACGACGCCGTCGTCCGCGAAGCGGGCCAGCGAGTCGACGTGGCAATCGGTGATGTCCTGGCCCTTGACGCCCTTGAACCAGATCACCCGGTCGGCGCCGACCAGGTCCTTGAGGGAGTTCTCGATCTCGTCGCGGCCCAGATCGGGGTTGCGGTTGGAGTTGACCAGGGAGCTCTCGGTGACCAGGAGGGTGCCGTGTCCGTCCACCTCCAGCGAGCCCCCCTCTCCCACCAGGGGCGCGTCGACGCGGGGGACGCCGGCGTACTCCAGGACGGCACGGGCGATCTTCGCATCGCGCTCGTGCTCCTGCTTGCCGCCCCAACCGTTGAAGTGCAGGTCGATGCCCTCGACGCCCTTCGGGCCCTGGACGAAGGTCGGGCCGCTGTCACGCATCCACAGGTCGTCGGTGGGCACCGTGATCACCTCGACCCCGGAGCCGCAGGCCCGGCGGGCGGCCTTGGCTTCCTCCGGGGCAGCCAGCATGACCACGGGCTCGAACCCGGCCAGCGCCCGGGCGATGCCCGCGATGTCGCGCTGGACCTCGTCCGCCATGTCCTCCCAGACCGAGTCCAGCGGCGGCCAGGACATGAACGTGCGGACATGTTCGTGGGTCTCCGCCGGCATGAACGACCCGGCCCGGTTCCGCACGGGCACCGCACTCTCCTCCGCTCCGGCCGACGGTCGGCCCGGCTCCTCCCCCTGACCCTGGGCACAGGCCGCCAGCCCCGCAGCGGCCAGCGCCGCAGCCGTGCCGCCCCTCAGCACGCTCCGGCGGTTCGGTCTCCCCATGACACGGCTCCCATCCTGGGTGGAACAATTCCTGACTGAAATTTCAGTCAGGACGAGAAGGTAGCATTGCCTCCGTCACCGCCTGGAACCTTTCGAGGGAGCCGAACCGTGTCCGCCCGCCGCACCGCCATCCTGGAAGCCGCCGCCCGCGTCATCGCACAGCGCGGCATCAGGGGTCTGCGCGTCGAGGAGCTGGCCGAGGAGGCCGGCGTGTCGACCTCGCTGATCTACTACCACTTCCGCGACCGGGCCGGACTCCTCGCCCGCACCCTCGACTTCATCAACACCCGAGCCGAGCAGTACACCCGGCCCACCGCCGACCCCGACACCGACCCCCGCGGCCACCTGGAGGAGATGCTGCTCCTCGAACTCCAGGACACCCCCGCCGTCGTCGAGAACAGCACCGCCTGGGGCGAACTGCGCTCCACCGCCGTCTTCCAGCCCGAACTGCGCGACCAGCTCCGCACCACCACCGACAGCTGGAACGACTACACCAGCGACCTCATCCACCGCGCCCAGCAGACCGGCCGGGCCGCCCCCGGCATCTCACCGGACGACGCCGCCGATCGACTCACCGCCCTCGTCGAAGGCCTCAGCAAGCGCTGGCTCAGCGGCACCCTCACCCTCGACCGCGCCCGCCACCTCCTACGCGGTGCCGTCACCGCAGAACTCGGCCCCTGACCCGGTCGTCGGCACGGCTCCCCCGGCCTCATCCGAAACGGGGCGGGACGTCACGGGACGGTCCGGCAGGGGAGGAGCGGCCGGGTCCACAGCGCCGGCGAGACGAGACCCAGGGCCGCGTTGTCCCGGCCGTCCCGCATGTGGTTGAGCCAGCGCTCGTACCAGTTGAGGAAGTCCCTCGCAGAGGAGACGTTGGGGGGCCGGAAGCCATCGGCGTTTCCGGTGACCACACGTCCGGCGAGGGGGCCGGTCACCCCGATGAGGCACAGGTCGCTGCAGCCCATCTCGATGACGTGGAGGAAGAGGTCGCCCCGCAGCGCATCCGGATGGCCGGCATGGGTGAATCCCCGCGGGCTGCCGTCCGACGGCTTCCGGTTCATCGTGAACAACCTGCAGTCTTGCAGCGGAAGAAGGCCGTAGAAGGGACCGGCGCCGCTGCCCCCGAGGTGCACGAGGAAGGACCTGTAGGCCGCGGGCAGGACGATCCGGTGCTCCGCCTCGAAGGCGTCGACTTCTGCCGGGCTGACACGCGGGCCGAGGCGGAAGCGGTGGCGCTCTCCGCACACGGAGCGGCTCCGTTGCGGCCGGTGGGGCATCTTCGCCAGGGCGGAACGCACGCGGGGAATCCGGGAATCCACGGAAGGATCTCTTCTCTCGTCTCCGACGAGGTTACCGGTCGGATCGCCGGGGTCCCACCTCCGGTCCGAAGCGGTTGGCGTGCTCGCCCTCCCCGTGCAGCCCGGCGAGGAAGCTGCGGAACTCGTCGGCCTCGGGGACGGCGAGGGCGGTGTAGAGGTCGAGTGCCTGTCGGCCGTGCTCGTGGGCGAGGTCGACGTGGCCGAGGTCGCGGTGGGCGTGCGCCAGGCCGGCATGGGCACGGGCCTGCTCGGGGCGGTAGCTGAACTCGCGGGCGAGAGCCAGGGCGGCATCGTGCTCCACCACGGCCCCGGCATGGTCTCCCATGGAACGGGCGCTTTCTCCAAGGGCGTTGAGGGATTCGACTTCGTCCCCGGGGAAGTCGAACCTGCGGCTCAGCTCCAGGGCGTGGCGGTGGTGGCGGCGGGCCTCGTCATGGCGGCCCTGCCGCTGGCAGAGCAGCCCGATGTTGTTGGTCACGATGGTCTCGCCGATGCGGGATCCCGTCTCGCGGTACGCGCGCAGCGCTTGTCGATGGTGCTCGTGGGCTTCCTCGTACCGTCCCTGGCGTTCGTGGAAGGTGCCGATGTCGGTCAGGCAGCTGGCTTCACCACCGCGGTCGCCGGTCTCGCGGAAGAGTGCGAGGGATCGTGCGCAGCGGTCGTGGGCCCGCTCGTAGTCTCGCCGCCGCACGGAGACGTGGCCGAGGCCCTGCAGTGCGCGGGCCATGGCGCTGCGGTCGCCGGTCTCGCGTGCGAGGACCAGGGCCTGCTGGTAGTGCTCGGCTGCTTGCCGATAGGCGCCGTGCCACCAGAAGTGCACCTCGCCGAGATCGATGAGCGTGCGTGCTTCGGCGGCCGTGTCGCCGCTTCGCCGGCCGGCTCGCAGCGCCAGGCCGTGGAGGGTCTGCGCGTCGGCCTGGTGGGCGTGGCCCGACAGGTAGCGGTGCAAGGTGGCGGCCAGTTGGCTGGTGTGCGGGAGCCAGTCGTGCTCGGCCGCGTACTGGCCGACCGCCATGAGGTTCGCGCGTTCGTCGTCCAGCCAGGCGACCGCCGCGGCCTCGTCGTGCGGGGTCGGCGTCGGGTTGTCGGGGGCGGGAATGCGCGGCCTGCGGTTCTTGCCCTCGGGGTAGAGGTGGTCGACGGCCGCGCTCGCGGTGTGGAGGTAGTGGTGGAACAGCCGCCCGAGGGCCTCGCGCCGGTCCTCGGGGGATTCCCGGGCGATCGCGGTGGCGAGGGCGTGTTCGCGGAGCAGGTCGTGGAAGGTGTAGCGGCCGGGCTGGTGCTGGGCCAGGACGTGGGCGTCCAGGAGGTCTTCCAGGAGCGTCTCGGCCTGCCCAAGCGGAAGGTCCGCCAGCGCGGATGCCGCCTCGGTACTGATGTCGCGGCCCGGTTGGAGCCCCAGGAGCCGGAACATGCGCTGCTGATCGCACGTCAACTGCTGGTAGGACAGGGTGAAGGCCGCTGCCACTCCCCGCTCCGAGGTGGCCAGCTCCGCAAGCCTGCGGCGCTGGTCGCGGAGGCGGTCGGCCAGGTGGGCCACGGTCCAGCGGGGACGGTGGTGAAGGCGGGCGGCGGCGATGCGGACGGCCAGCGGCAGGAATGCGCACAGCTGGAGGACGTCGAGGACGGCGAGGGGTTCGGCGGTCGCCCGCTCGCCGACGATCGCCGTGAACAACTCCTCGGCGTCCGCGGCGGGCAGTACGTCCAAGGACAGGGCGTGCGCCCCGTCGAGGTCGATCAGCCGTCGACGGCTGGTGATCAGGACGAGGGCGCGGGAGGTTCCGGGAAGCAAGGGACGCACCTGGTCGACGCCGAGGGCGTTGTCCAGTACGACCAGCACGCGACGGTCGGAGAGTTCGGACCGCCACAACGCGGCGCGGTCGGTGACCGATGCGGGCACGTGCGCTGCGGGCACGCCGAGTTGGCCCAGGAGGACCCCGAGGGCGGCGCCGGCTTCGAGCGGCGGCTGACCGGCGGTGTGCGCCTGCAGGTCGACGAAGAGCTGTCCGTCCGGGAAGCGGCCCGCAAGGCGGTGCCCCGCGTGGACCGCGAGCGTCGTCTTGCCGACCCCGGCCATCCCGTCGATCGCAGAGATCGTCACGACGCCGCCGCTGCCACCCGACCGCAGGCGGATCAAACCGTCGAGCTCGTCCTCGCGTCCGGTGAAGTCCGACACGTCGTAGGGCAGGAAGTTGCCCCCCCGTGGTTCCGCCGGCGCGGTGACCGGTGGGCGCAGGGCGGGGGCGTCCCGCAGGATGTCCCGTTCGAGCTCGCTGAAGGCGTGGCCGGGGTCCAGTCCCTGCCGTTCGGCCAGGGTCGCCCGGAAGGTTCTTGCCAGGTGCAGGGCGTCGGTTTGGCGTCCGGCGCGGTGCAGGGCCAGCATCAGCTGGCAGCAGAGGCGTTCCCGCAAGGGGTTGGCCGCCGCGTGGGCGGACAGTTCCTCGATGAGGTCATCGTGTCGCCCCCGGGCGAGCTCCAGCTCGGCCAGGCGCTCGACGGCGGTCAACAACTGCCCGTTCAGGCGTGCTCTGGCGCCCGGGGCGTAGTGGGCGGTGATGCCGGCCAGCGGCTCCCCCCGCCACAGCGCCAGCGCGGCGCGCATCCGGTCCGCGGTGTTCCCCGGGTCGCCGGAGACGGACGGCGCGTCGGCGACGAGGTCGGTGAACTCCTCCAGGTCGAGCTGTCCTGGCTCGGGGGTGATCACGTATCCGGCCGGTCGGGTGGCCAACATCCGGTCTGCCCCTGAAGCGCGGAGCATCCGTCGGATCGCGGCGATCGTGGTCTGGATCTGCGCGCGGGCGGAATCCGGTGGCAGCGGTCCCCACATCGCGTCGATCAGGCGATCGGCGCTGATCACGACTCCGGAGTGCAGCAGCAGATAGGCGAGTACCGCACGGTGGCGGGGCGCCAGGCCGGGCGCGTCCGAGCCGGGAGCCACGACCTCCACCGGGCCGAGGACCGTGAACCGCATGCCGTCACTCCAGGGGCCACCGTTGCGTGCATCGAAGAAGCATCGGGAATGTATCAAGATCAACCGGCAGGGTTGCCGACATGCCAGGACTCCACGCCATTGAACCGGAGATCGCGACCGGTGAAGCCGCGGCTCTGTTCGCCGTCACGCACCGGACCTTGGGGGTCGTCCCCAACCTGGCCAGGGTGATGGCCAACAGTCCAGCCGTGTTGAAGGGCTACCTGGGCGCCGTCACCACCCTGAGCGCGGAGGGGACCTTGACGGCGCGCGTGCGCGAGAGCATCGCGCTGCTGGTGGCGCAGGAGCACGGGTGCGACTACTGCCTGTCGGTGCATGCGTTTCGCGGGACCAGGACGGCCGGGCTGAGCACGGCCGAGGCCGTCCGTGCACGTCGGGGCGAGGCCGACGACCCCTGGGCCGCCGCCGTCCTGGACCTGGCCGCCACAACGGTGCGTGATCGCGGCGCCCTTGCCGACGAGCAGGTGGCAGCGGCCCGGCGCGCCGGCCTGTCCGAGGGACAGATCGTCGAGGTCATCGCCCATGTCGCACTCAACTCGTTCACCAACTACCTCGCCACGGCCGCCCGTCTCGACGTCGACTGGCCGCTCGTGCGGCACACCGACTGAAAGGCCGTGGAGACGACGGAGGCCTCGGGACGGATCTCCCGATCCGGGCCGTCCCGCCCCCTTCTGGGCCTCCTCCTCCACAGCGCCCCGACCGACGGGGTGCGCCCCCGCACGTTTCCGGGGTACGACCGAATCGACCACGAAAGGCATGCCCTTGCCCACATCAGTACAAGTCCATCTGCTCCACGACGTTTCGACTGCCAAAGCCCTCGCATGGCATCGGGTCCTCGCGGCATCGACGGCCCACGACCTGCCCGAAGTGCCGGTCCCCGACCCCGAACAGACCCGCGCCCGACTGACCCTGCCCGCGCTGGGGAGCCGCCGGCTGACCTGGCTGGCCATCGACGCGGGCGGCGTTCCGGTCGGAGCCGCCGGCCTGCGGGTGTTCACCTCTCCCGGCCAGGAACACCTGGCCGAGCTGGAACTCCACGTCGACCCCGCACACCGCCGCCGGGGAACCGGCTCCCTCCTGCTGTCGGCGGCCGTGGCGGCCTGCCGGGCCGAGGAACGACGCAGCCTGGTCGTCACGACCGCGGCCGACGGTCCGGGCGAAGCCTTCGGCGAGCGACACGGCTTCCGCGGAGTGCTGACCCTGAACCACCTCGTGCTGCGGCTCGACGAGGCGGATCGGACCGACCTGCGCCAGATCGCCGGTGCCGAGCACCCCGGCTATCGGCTGACCGGCTGGACCGGAGCCGTTCCCGACGACCTCGCCGCCGCTTTCGCCGCGGCCAAGAACGCGATGAACGACATGCCCGTCGGCGACCTGGACTACGGCAGTGTGGCGTGGGACGCCGAACGCGTCCGCGCCATGGCCGCAGTGGTCGCCGACCGCGGGGACACCCTGCTGACCCTCGCCGCCGTGCACGACGACGGCAGCATGGCCGGCTACACCGAGGTCCTGATCCCCCGGGGAACACCGCCTCGGGTCCAGCAGTACGACACGGCGGTCGTACCCGAGCACCGCGGAAACGGACTGGGGCTGTGGGTCAAGGCCGCCATGGCGCGTCGGCTGCGCGAGGAGCACCCCGACGTGGTCGAGATCGAGACGGACAACGCCGACGACAACGCCCACATGCTGGCGGTCAACCGTCGGCTGGGGTTTCGTCCCTACCGGCGCACGCGCGAACTGCAGCTCGACGTGCCCGGGGTCTGATCCGCGCTCCTCGCTCCGGCCCGACGACCGGATCCCGCGTCCCCGCGTGATGCTCCCTTCGCCCCGAAGGGTTCCCCCCGGCCGACACGCGTCCTTCCGACTCCGGATCCGCCACCCCTGACCCCGGAGAGGCGTCAACAGGGGCGTCTCCGCCACCGCCCCCTCCGTGGCCGTCGCCGACGCGGACGCCTCCCGCGGGTCCCGTGCGCCCCTCGGCCACCGGGTGGCCGCGGGCCGGCGCCTCGATGCC
>NZ_JBHYMF010000224.1:0-10168 GCF_042742855.1 Streptomyces sp. NPDC058877
GCCGGACGCCGTCCGGCCCGCGCCGCGTCGGGTCGTGGACACGCGTTCTCCCCCGGGGCGGAACGGGTGGGTCCGGCCCGCCCCGCCGGCCCGCCCCCGACCGAGCCACGCCCAGAGGGATCCCATGACCCACGACCACGACCTGGTCCTGCGCCCCACCGTCGCCCAGACGGAGGCCGCGCTCGACCCGCCGAAGGGCCGCATCGGCGGCGACCTCGTCATCGAGACCCTCAGCGGCCTGGGCGCCACCACCGTCTTCGGGCTCCCCGGCCAGCACGCCCTCGGCATGTTCGACGCCCTCCGCCGCTCCGACCTGCGCTACGTCGGCCTCCGCGTCGAGAACAACGCGGGCTTCGCCGCCGACGCCTACGGTCGGATCACCGGCGAGGCGGCCCCGCTGCTGCTCTCCACCGGCCCCGGAGCGCTGATGTCGCTCGCCGCGCTCCAGGAGGCCGCCTCCGCCTCCGCACCGGTCCTCGCGATCGGCAGCCAGATCCCGGTCGCCGGCCTCGGCGGCGGCCGGCACGGCTACCTCCATGAGCTCCGCGACCAGCAGGCCTCCTTCCGGGAGGTCGTGAAGTCCGTCCACACGGTCCGGACGCACTCCCAGATCCCGTCCGCGATCGCCGCCGCCTGGGAATCCGCGCTCACCGCCCCGCACGGGCCGGTCTGGGTGGAGATACCGCAGGACGTGCTGCTCGCCGAGACGACGCTGCCCGTGGTCACCGCCCTGGACGCGACGCCCGTGGCCGCCGTGCCGCGCCCCGAGCTGACGGCGGTCGCCGCCGACCTCCTGGCCAAGGCCGCCCGGCCGGTGATCATCGCGGGCGGCGGGGTCGTGCGCTCCGACGCCGCCGGCAAGCTCCGGGCGCTCGCCGAGCGGATCGACGCCCCCGTCGTCACCACCTTCGGCGGCAAGGGGGCCTTCCCCTGGCAGCACCCGCTCTCGCTGCAGTCCTGGCTGGAGGACCGGCACACCACCGACTTCCTGGAGGACGCCGACGTCCTCCTCGTCGTCGGCTCGGGCCTCGGCGAGCTGTCCTCGAACTACCACACCTTCGCCCCGCGCGGCCGGGTGATCCAGATCGAGGCCGACGCGGGCAAGCTGGAGTCCAACCATCCCGCGCTCGGCATCCACGCGGACGCGCGCCTCGCGCTCCAGGCCCTCCTGGAGACCGTCGAGGAGCGCACGGACCCGACCGCGCCCGAGCGGGTCTCGGCCGTCCTGGCCAAGGTCCGGGACCGGATCGCCGCCCAGGGCCTCGACCCGGAGCAGCGGATCGTGGCCGCCGTGCGGGAGGCGCTGCCCGACCGGGCCCCCAGCTTCTGGGACATGACGATCCTGGCGTACTGGGCCTGGTCAGCCTTCGACGCGCGCTTCCCCAACACGATGCACTCCGCGCAGGGCGCCGGCGGCCTGGGATACGCCTTCCCCGCGGCCCTCGGCGCGGCGGTCGCCGACCCGTCCCGGCCGGTCCTCGCGGTTTCCGGGGACGGCGGTGCGATGTACTCGATCGCGGAGCTGGCCACGGCGAAGCAGTACGGCCTCGACGTGACCTGGCTGATCGTCGACGACGGCGGCTACGGAATCCTGCGCGAGTACATGACGGACGCGTTCGGCGAAGCCACGGGAACCGAACTGACCCGGCCGGACTTCGTCGCCCTCGCCGGCTCCTTCGGCGTCCCGGCCGTCCTGACGGCCCCGGAGAGGCTGGCGGCCGACCTCGCGGAGGCCCTGGCCGCCCCCGGCCCGTCGGTGGTCGTGCTCCCTGCCCTCCTGAGGATGTTCGAACCGACGCACCTCTGACGACCGGGGAACGGCCCGCCCGGCCCGTGGCGCGGGCGGGCCGCCACCCTCAGCCGACGAGCCCCTCCCAGGCTTTCCGGTACTCGGCGAGCTGCGCCTCGTACCCCCGGCGGAAGTGCTCCGCCTCCGCCCGGGTGAGGTTGGTGCGGGCCATGGGCTCCGGGGGTAACAGCCGTGCCACGTCGGCGAAGGCCACCGCCGCCGCCTCGGCGACGGTCCCGCCCCGCTGCCGGGCGGCCAGCACGTCGAGGCCCGCGGTTCGCAGGAAACCCT
The DNA here is from genome assembly GCF_042742855.1 of Streptomyces sp. NPDC058877. Taxonomy (NCBI): domain Bacteria; kingdom Bacillati; phylum Actinomycetota; class Actinomycetes; order Kitasatosporales; family Streptomycetaceae; genus Streptomyces; species Streptomyces sp. NPDC058877. The sequence goes on from NZ_JBHYMF010000224.1 coordinate 2,081, forward strand.
CGAAGACCGCCCGGGGGCTGCCCGTCGCCCTCTTGAGCTCCCCGGCCGTCACCGGCACCACCCGACCGACCGCGGCGAACCCCTGCCCCGCACGCAACGCCGCGTAGAGCCGCCCCCACCGGTACGGCCTCCCGTCCTCGACCTGTCCCACGGACCTCTCCTTCCCCTGCGGCCATCCGACCCGGGGTTCCTACCCCGGAAGGGCGCTTCACGCGCGCGGGTGACCGGTGTCCGCCACGCCGGACGCCGCGGGGGATGAAAACGAACGTCCGCCGTGTTGGGCCTTCCGGTAGAACAGGACGAACGGGAGGCCACTGGTGGCGGCGGTCGGGCAGGAACAGCAGGGATGGGCGCGCAGACTCGCCGGCTACGCCTGGCGCTACAAGGCGAACACACTGCTCGCGCTCGGGTCCTCGCTCGCCGGCATGGCCGTGCTCGCCCTGGTCCCCCTCGTCACCAAGGTGATCATCGACGACGTCATCGGGACGAAGACCCGGGACCTCGGGGTGTGGACCGGCCTCCTCATAGGCGCCGCCGCCCTCGTCTACGCCTTCACCTACGTCCGCCGCTACTACGGCGGCCGGCTCGCCCTCGACGTGCAGCACGACCTGCGCACGGACATGTACGACACCATCACCCGCCTCGACGGCCGGCGACAGGACGAGCTGTCCACCGGGCAGGTCGTCGGGCGGGCCACCAGCGACCTCCAGCTGATCCAGGGCCTGCTGTTCATGCTCCCGATGACCATCGGGAACATCCTGCTCTTCCTGATCTCGCTGACCGTCATGGCCTGGCTGTCGGTCCCGCTCACCCTCGTCGCGCTCGCCGTCGCCCCCGCCCTCTGGTTCATCGCCAAGCGCAGCCGCACCCGCCTCCACCCGGCCACCTGGCACGCGCAGCAGCAGGCCGCCGCCGTCGCCGGAGTGGTCGACGGGGCCGTGTCCGGCGTCCGGGTCGTCAAGGGCTTCGGCCAGGAGGAGCAGGAGACCGGCAAGATCCGCGAGGCCGGGCGGAAGCTGTTCGCGGGTCGGCTGCGGATGATCCGCCTGAACGCGAAGTACACCCCTGCCCTCCAGGCCGTGCCCGCCCTCGGCCAGGTCGCGGTCCTCGCCCTCGGCGGCTGGTTGGCCTACCGGGGCCAGATCACCCTCGGCACCTTCGTCGCCTTCTCCTCGTACCTGGCCTCCCTCGTCGGCCCGGTCCGGATGCTCGCCATGGTCCTCACCGTCGGCCAGCAGGCCCGCGCCGGCGTCGAGCGGGTCCTCGAACTCATCGACACCGAACCGGTCATCCGGGACGGCACCAAGGAGCTGCCCGCCGGGGTCCCCGCCGCCGTCGAGTTCGACGACGTCTCCTTCGCGTACGAGGACGCCGCCGGCACGAAGCGCCCCGTCCTCGACGGCTTCTCCCTGGAGATCCGACCCGGCGAGACCGTCGCCGTCGTGGGCGCCTCCGGCTCGGGCAAGTCGACCGTCTCGCTGCTCCTCCCGCGCTTCTACGACGTCACCCACGGTGCCGTCCTGGTGGGCGGCCTGGACGTCCGCGAACTCACCCAGGACTCGCTGCGCGCCGCCGTCGGCCTCGTTCCCGAGGACTCCTTCCTCTTCTCCGACACGGTCGCCGCGAACATCGCGTACGGCGTCCCGGACGCCACCCGGGAGCAGATCGAGGCCGCCGCCCGCGCCGCCCGGGCGGACCGCTTCATCGCCGAGCTCCCCCGGGGGTACGACACCACCGTCGGCGAGCACGGACTCACCCTCTCCGGCGGTCAGCGCCAGCGCGTCGCGCTCGCCCGCGCGATCCTCACCGACCCCCGGATCCTGGTCCTCGACGACGCCACCTCCGCCGTCGACGCCAAGGTCGAGCACGAGATCCACGAGGCCCTGAAGTCGGTCATGGCGGGCCGCACCACCCTGCTCATCGCGCACCGCCGCTCCACCCTCGGCCTCGCCGACCGCATCGCGGTCCTCGACGACGGCCGACTCTCCGACATCGGCACCCACGCCGAACTGGAGGAGCGTTCCGCGCTCTTCCGCCGCCTGCTCACCGACCCCGAGGAGCTCGGCGCCGTCTCGCCCGGCCACGTCGCCCCGACGGAGGTTCCCGAGGACCGCACGCTGCGGGCCGAGTGGGACGCCGAGTTCGACGCCGAGCGGGGCATCACCCCCGCCCTGTGGGTGCGGGAGGACCCCGCCGACCGCGGCACGTCCGCGCCCGGGGCCGCTTCCCGTGCCGAGGGCCACGGGGGAGCCACCCCCGAACTGCTCGCCGCCGTCGCGGCCCTGCCGCCGGCCGTCGACACCCCGGACGTCGACGAGGCCCGGGCCGTGTCCCCCGAGGACTCCTACGGCCTGCGCCGACTGCTCCGGGGTTTCGGCCTCCCCCTGCTCATCAGCCTCGGGCTGGTCGCCCTCGACGCCGGTGCGGGCCTGTTGCTGCCGGTCCTGATCCGGCACGGCATCGACGAGGGCGTGAACCGGCTCGCGATCGGCGCCGTCTGGGCGGCCTCCGCGCTGGCCCTGGTCACCGTCCTCGTGCAGTGGGTCGCGCAGACCGCCGAGACCCGGATGACCGGCCGCACCGGCGAGCGGGTCCTCTACGCGCTCCGCCTGAAGATCTTCGCGCAGCTCCAGCGGCTCGGCCTGGACTACTACGAGCGCGAGCTCACCGGCCGGATCATGACCCGGATGACCACGGACGTCGACGCCCTGTCGACCTTCCTGCAGACGGGCCTGGTCACCGCCTTCGTCTCGGTGGTCACCTTCTTCGGGATCATGGTCGCGCTGCTGGTGCTCGACCTCCAGCTCGCCCTGGTCGTCTTCGCGACCCTGCCCGTCCTCGCCGTCGCCACGTACTACTTCCGCCGGTCGAGCGTGAAGGCGTACGAGCTGGCGCGCGAGCGGATCAGCGTCGTCAACGCCGACCTCCAGGAGTCGGTCTCCGGCCTCCGGATCGTGCAGGCCTTCCGCCGCGAGCGTTCGGGCGCGGCCCGGTTCGCGGAGCGCAGCAACTCCTACCGGGAGGCGCGCGTCCGGGGCCAGTGGCTGATCTCGATCTACTTCCCGTTCGTGACCCTGCTGTCCTCGGCCGCCGCCGCCGCCGTCCTGATCGTCGGCGCGAACCGGATCGAGGCGGGCACCCTCACCACCGGCGCCCTCGTCGCCTACCTCCTCTACATCGACCTCTTCTTCGCCCCCGTGCAGCAGCTCTCGCAGGTCTTCGACGGCTACCAGCAGGCCGCCGTCTCACTGAAGCGGATGCAGGAGCTCCTGCGCGAGCCGACGTCCACGGCCGCCGCCGAGGCACCCAGGGAGGTGCCCGCACTGCGTGGCGAGATCGCCTTCGAGGGCGTGTCCTTCGCGTACGGCGGCGAGGGCGCCGACGGGGCCGAGACCGCGCTGACCGGAATCGACCTGCACGTCCCCGCCGGGCAGACGGTGGCCTTCGTCGGCGAGACCGGCGCAGGCAAGTCCACCCTGGTCAAACTGGTCGCCCGGTTCTACGACCCGACGGCCGGCCGGGTCACCGTCGACGGCACCGACCTGCGGGACCTCGACCTCACCGCGTACCGCCGCCGGCTCGGCGTGGTCCCCCAGGAGGCGTACCTCTTCGCCGGGACGATCCGCGACGCCATCGCCTACGGCCGCCCCGGGGCGACCGATGCCGAGGTCGAGGCGGCGGCCCGCGCGGTCGGCGCGCACGACATGATCGCCACGCTCGACGGCGGATACCTCCACGAGGTCGCCGAGCGCGGCCGGAACCTCTCGGCCGGGCAGCGCCAGCTGATCGCGCTGGCCCGGGCCGAACTCGTCGACCCGGACGTCCTGCTCCTGGACGAAGCCACGGCGGCCCTGGACCTGGCGACCGAGGCGCGGGTCAACCAGGCCACCGACCGCCTCGCGGGCCGCCGCACGGGCCTCCCGTCGAACGCCGGTCCGCGCACCACCCTGATCGTCGCCCACCGGTTGTCGACGGCCGCCCGCGCCGACCGCGTGGTCCTCATGGACCACGGCCGGGTCGCGGAGGACGGCACCCACGGGGAACTCCTCGCCCTCGGCGGCCGGTACGCGGCGCTGTGGAGCGCCTTCATCGGGGAGGCGGAGCCCGAGCGGGTATGAGGGGGCCGCCCGGACGACAGGGGCGTCCGGGCGGATTCCGGGCGGCCGTCCGCGGGGGTGCGGAACGGGACACCGCGGAGGGGCCGGGGCGGGGGGAGGCAACCATTCCGGGGCACCGTGCGTCGTACGGCCGTACGACGACTCGCCCGGGAGGGGAACGCATGAGCATGGAACGGTCCGAAAGGTGCGACCGTCGTCCGACGCCCGCCCGCTTCCCCGCCCGCACCGTCCTGCCCGCCCGCGTCCTCGCCCGCGTCCTCGTCCCGTTCTTCGCCGCCCTCTCGCTGCTGCTGCTCCCCGGGCCCGGCAGCGGGACCGCCGACGCCGCCTCCGTCTGCCAGGGCCGCCCCACCCGGACGATCAGCTTCCCCACCGGGGAACTGCGCCTCTACCGCACCCGCCAGTACGTCTGCGCCGTCACCGTCGCCAAACGGCCGGGACCCCGCCGGCCGATGGCCGTCTCGCTCCAGCCGCGCGGTGGCCGGGCCGTCGTCCGGTCGGGCCGGTTCGACCGGCAGACGGTGCCCGTCACCGTCCACGCCCTCAACCGCTGCGTCCGGGCGTCCGGTTCGGTGGCGGGCCGCGGAACGGCCACTGGCTGGATCCTGTGCTGAGGCACAGGAAAGTCCAAGCGTAAGGATCAACTAGGTCTGGCGGTAGGTGTGTTGTCCCCGCTAGGTTCGCGACACCGTTGTGAACCAAGGGGAGGGTGAATGCGCAAGTCGCTGAGGTGGGCGCTGTCGCTTTCGTTGCTCATAGGCACCGTGGGGTCGACCGGCGTGGCCACCGCCGCGGACGCCGAGACCCGCAGCACGTCCGTCGTCGACTCGCAGAGCGCGGACATCAAGGACCGCATCCTGGCGATCCCCGGGATGAGCCTGATCGAGGAGAAGCCGTACGCCGGCTACCGCTTCTTCGTCCTGGAGTACCAGCAGCCGGTCGACCACCACCGCCCGTGGGCGGGCACGTTCAAGCAGCGCATCTCGGTCCTGCACAAGGGCACCGACCGCCCCACCGTCTTCCGGACCAGCGGTTACGGGCTCAACACCAACCCGAGCCGGAGCGAGCCGACCCGCATCGTCGACGGCAACCAGATCTCCATGGAGTACCGCTTCTTCACGCCGTCCCGACCGCAGCCGGCCGACTGGTCGAAGCTGAACATCTGGCAGGCGGCCAGCGACCAGCACCGCATCTACACGGCGCTGAAGCGGATCTACGGCCAGAACTGGCTCTCCACCGGGGCCTCCAAGGGCGGCATGACCGCCACGTACTACGAGCGCTTCTACCCCAGGGACATGGACGGCGTCGTCGCCTACGTCGCCCCCAACGACGTGGTCAACAAGGAGGACTCGGCCTACGACCGGTTCTTCGAGACCGTCGGGACGAAGGACTGCCGCGACCGCCTGAACGACATGCAGCGCGAGGCCCTCGTCCGCCGCGAGCCGCTGGAGGAGAAGTACCGGGCCTGGGCCCAGTCCGAGGGCGCCACCTTCAACACGGTGGGTTCGCTCGACAAGGCCTACGAGGCGGTCGTCCTCGACTTCGTCTGGGGCTTCTGGCAGTACTACGGCGAGGCCGTCTGCGACCGGATCCCGGAGGCGGCGACCGCGAGCGACGACACCGTCTACGAGACGATCGACGCCTACTCCGGCTGGTCCGCCTACACCGACCAGGGCCTGGAGTACTACACGCCGTACTACTACCAGGCGGCGACCGAACTCGGCTCGCCCACCATCAAGCAGCCGCACCTGAACGGCCTGAGCCGCTACGGCTACCAGCCGGCCAGCAGCTTCGTGCCGCGCGAGATCCCCATGAAGTTCAAGCCGCAGGCCATGCGCGACGTCGACAGTTGGGTCCGCAGGAACGCGAACCAGATGCTCTTCGTCTACGGCGGCAACGACCCGTGGGGCTCCGAGAAGTTCCGCCTCGGCAAGGGGGCCCGCGACAGCTACGTGTACGTGGCGCCGGGCGCCAACCACGGCGCGAACGTCGCCGCACTCGTCGACTCCGAGCGCGAGCACGCCACCGCCCGCATCCTGGCCTGGGCCGGGGTCCCCGCCCCGGCCGTCAACGCGGCGCAGCCGCTCGCCCGCTTCGACGCCGGTCTCGACGCGGTGGTCGACGAGGACGCGACCCGGGAGCACGGCCTGCGGCCGTAACGCCCCCGGAGCGACGGGGCGTCCCGGTGGTCACGGACCGGGACGCCCCACCGCCGCGCCGCCGGATCAGTCGTACGACAGCCCGTGCCCCACCGGGTACAGGACCCGCGTCGGGTCCTCCGCGCTCTGCACCGGCACCGGGAGGCGCCCGCGGGGGCGGACCCGACCGGCCAGGACCCGTGCGGCGGCCCGGAGTTCGACGTCGGTCCAGGAATAGGCGGCGAGGGTCGCCCGCTGGCCGGCGATCCAGGCGACGTCGTACGGGTTGCGGATCGCGATCGTCACCACGGGCACTCCGGTGGCGACCAGGCGCGCCACCAGTGTGCGCTGTGGGCTGGCCGCCGACAGGTTGTACGTGCCCACCACGACCACGTCCCTGCCGGTGGCCGCCGCCACCGCCTCCTCGATCTTCGCGGAGGTCGGGCTGATCCCGGTGGAGAGCGCGGTCGCGGCGAAGCCCAGTTCCGTCAGGGCGGTCGCGAGCGTCGTGGTCGGCGGGCCCGTCGTCCCGGACGGCGAGGCCGGATCCGCGCCGACGACGAGGACCGAGCCGTGCGAGGCCGGGCCCAGCGGCAGGAAACCGTCCTCGTTGTGCAGGAGCGTGGTGGTGGCCTCGGCGATCCGGTCCGCCCGGTCGAGGTGTGCGGCGGTGCCGACGACCCGGTCGACGCCCGCCCGGGTCACGTACGGCTGCCGGAGGAGTCCCGACTTCGCCTTGAGCCGCAGGATCCGCAGGACCGACGCGTCGAGCCGTTCCTCCGTCAGCTCGCCGCCCCGGACGGCCGCCAGGACCGCGTTCCAGGCCACGTCCAGCTTCGGCGGGTTGAGCAGCTGGTCGGCCCCCGCGAGCAGGGCCAGGACCGGGACCCGCTCGTCGCCGTACTTGGTGCGCACCCCCTCCATGGCGAGGGAGTCGGTGACCACCACCCCGTCGTAGCCGAGGTGTTCGCGCAGGATGCCGGTGAGGATCGGCCGGGAGAGCGTCGCCGGGTCCTCGCTGGGGTCGAGTGCGGGGACCACGATGTGTGCGGTCATGATCGAGTCGATTCCGGCCTCGATCGCCGCACGGAACGGCGGGGCGTCGAGCTCGGCCCACTGTTCCCGGGTGTGGGTGATCGTCGGCAGGCCGTGGTGGCTGTCGACGGCGGTGTCGCCGTGCCCCGGGAAGTGCTTCGCGGTGGCGGCGACCCCGGCCCGCTGGTACCCCTGCACCTGGGCGGCGACCAGACCGGCGACCGCGTGCGGATCGGAGCCGAAGGAGCGGACGCCGATGACCGGGTTGGCCGGGTTGACGTTCACGTCCGCGACCGGTGCGTAGTTCTGCCGGATGCCGACGGCGGCGAGTTCGCCGCCCGCGATCCGAGCGGCCGTGCGGGCGTCCGCGCGGGACCCCCCGGCGCCGAGGGCCATCGCCCCCGGCAACAGGGTGGCGGGCTCGCCGACCCGGCAGACGATGCCGTGCTCCTGGTCGGTGGAGATGAGTACCGGCACCGGGACGGGTCGTGCCAGTGCGGCTCGTTGGATGCCGTTGGAGAGCTCGGCGATCTGCTGGGGCGCGCGGGTGTTGTGGGCCCAGGAGAAGTAGATGATTCCGCCGACGTGGTAGCGCTCGACCAGCTCCGCGGCGGTGCGCACGCCGATCTCCGCGAGGTTGGCGTCGATGTCGGCCTGGTCGGGGGCGGTGGCGGAGTGGCCGTAGACCCGCATCACGAACAGCTGGCCGACCTTCTCCTCCAACGACATGCGGTCGATGAGCCGCCGAAGCATCCGGTCGCCCCCCTCCGCGTGGGCGAAGGGCGCGGCGAAGCCGG
>NZ_JBHYMF010000225.1:0-10149 GCF_042742855.1 Streptomyces sp. NPDC058877
GGACGCGGCGGGCGGTCGTCGTGCGAGCTCGTCAGGGTCTCAGCCCTGGCGGGCGAGGTCCGCGGCACCGACCAGGCCGGCCTTGTTGCCGAGCTGGGCCGCGAGGACCTGTGCGTGCGGACGCCACTGGCCGCCGATCAGCCAGCGTCGGAAGGACTTGCGGATCGGGTCGAGGACGAGGTCCCCCTCGTCGGAGACGCCGCCGCCGACGATGAACGCCGAGGGGTCGAAGAGCGAGGCCAGGTCGGCAAGGCCGGCGCCGGCCCAACGGGCCAGCTCGCGGAAGGAGTCGACGGCCACCGGGTCACCCGCGCGGGCGGCCTGGCTGACGTGCTTGCCCTCGATGCCCTCCGGGGTGCCGTCACCGAGGCCGAGGAGCACCTCCGCGCGCTCCGGAGTGGCGTTCGCACGCTGCCGGGCGTACCGCACGAGCGCCCGCCCGGAGGCGTACTGCTCCCAGCAGCCCTGGCTGCCGCAGCCGCACAGCAGACCGTCCGGGACGACTCGGATGTGGCCGAACTCGGCGGCCACTCCGAAGCGTCCGCGACGCAGCTTGTTGCCGATGATGATGCCGCCGCCGAGGCCGGTGCCGAGGGTGATGCAGATGACGTCCTCGTGGCCCTGGCCGGCGCCGAAGCGGTACTCGCCCCAGGCCGCGGCGTTGGCGTCGTTCTCGACGACGACGGGCAGGCCGACCCGCTGCTCGACCTTGTCCTTGAGCGGCTCGTGCCGCCAGTCGATGTTGGGCGCGAAGAGGACGGTGGCGCGCTTGTCGTCGACGTATCCCGCGGCACCGATGCCGACGGCCTCGATCTGGTGGCCCTTGCCGGCCTCGGAGACCGCCGCGCAGATGGCGTCGACGATGCCCTCGGGGGTCGGCGGGGTGGGCACCTTGTGCGTGTCGAGGATGTTGCCCTCCTCGTCGACCACGCCGGCCGCGATCTTCGTGCCGCCGATGTCGACGCCGATGGTGAGTCCCATGTGTCCCTCAGTTTTCGGTCGAGCCCCGCTAAGCCCACCGTACCCGAGGGGAGGCGTCGTCCCGGTCAGTCCAGGTCGATGTGCTGGCCGGTTCCCGGCCCTTCGTCGTCTCCGTGGGGTCGGTCCGCGTCGCGGCGCGGGTCGTCCTCGGGGACCGCTTCGCCGCGGGTCCAGCGGCTCTCGTGTGCTTCGACGGCGGACCGGTAGGCGGCGAGGAGTTCGCCGCCCGCGGCGGCGAGGTGCTCGAAGACCTGTGGGTTGCGCTCGATGACGGGCTCGACGGCGGCCTTCGCCTGGTTGACGAACTGCTGCACGGTCTGCGCGGCCTGGCCGCCGAGGAGCGGGTGTCCGAGGCCGTCGGAAACCTTGTCGGCCACCGCCTCGAAGAGCCTGCGGAATTCTTCCGCGGGCGAGCCGGGCTCCGCCGCTCCCTGGGCCCGGCGGCGCGCCTGCTCCGCCTTCAGGTCCTCGGCGCACGCCTCGGCCCAGGCGTCCGAATCGCTCATGGCGTACTCCTCCGTGGCTGCGTACTTCGACGGTACACGGACTCAGGAGGTGCGGGGCCAGAGTCCGGGGTCGGGCGTGAAGCGCACCCGGAGGTCGCCCTCGACGAGCCCGGCGCCGGTGACGGTGCAGCGGCGCAGGGCCCCGGGCAAGGGGACGGCGCGGCGGAACGGGCCGACCGACAGGAGCAGTTCGTCACCGCGGCGGACGAGGGACAGCTCCTCCTTGACGGCTCCGGGCAGCGGGACGTGCCAGACGAGGACGCCGTCCTCCTCGCGCCGGTCCTCCACGGTCCACTCCGGTACCGGGGTGGGGAGCGCGTCGGGACGGGCGGGGGCGAGCAGGGCGAGGTCCTCTGCTCCCCGGGGGGCGCGGCCGAGGTGCGGGAGCTCGTCCAGCCCGCCGACGGCGGTGCGGAGCCCTGCCAGGTGCCGGTGCTGTTCGACGGTGAGTCCGGCGAGCCAGGGGTCCTCGGAGCCGGCGGGGAGGATTCGGTTGGCCACCACGGCGTCGAGTCCGAGGCGCTGGACGGCGAGGCCGAGCCGGGCGGTGCGCAGGGCGGGGTCGGCGCCGGGGCCGGGTTCGAGGACGAGGCGGACGGTGGTGGAGGGGGCCTCGATGACGGCCTGGACGGCGGCGAGCTCCGCCTCCCAGCGGGCGGTCGTCTCGTACAACCACTGTGCGGGCATGGGGACGCCGGCGAGCTGGGCGAGCATCGGGCGCAGGGCGCGGGCCGCCTGCCGTTCGGGGGGCAGGAGACGGCCCAGGTAGCGGCGGAGCTGACCGGGGAGGGCGAGGAGGGCCAGGGCCTCGCGGAGCGGGGGGAGGTCCACGACGGCGAGCTCGTGCGGCCCGTCGGCGGCGTCACGCAGCGCGCGCAGCAGGGCGAACGGGCGGCTGCCGGGGAGCTCGGTGAGTTCGGCCTCTTCGAGGGGCGCGGTGCCGAGCAGATCGAGGGCGGCAGCGGAGCGGGCCTGGAGGGCCAGGAACTCGCGGCGGAAGTCGGCGGCGGGCTCGGGGCGCAGGACCTGGAGCTTCCCGTCGGCGTCCGGGAGCGGGGCGGTGTCCTCGGAGACGAGGAGGACCCGGCGGCCGGCGTGCGCCTCGGCGAGGGCGGTCGCGGCGGCGACGGTGGTGCGTCCGGCGCCGCCGGTCCCGGTGACAAGAATGATCCGCATGTGCGGGAACGTTACCGCTCTCGCCTTCCCCTACCGCGGGCACCGCTCCCGGTGGAGCGGTGCTCCGCTCCCCGACCCCGCGGGGACTGTGGTGACACGCGTGCCGCGCGGGGAGGGGCGACGGTCACGGCACGGGGCGGGCGCGGGGGGGTCACTCGCCCGATTCGACGCGCTTCTTCAGTCCGGCGAGGGCGCGGTCGATGATGACCTTCTCGGCCTTGCGCTTGATCATGCCAAGCATGGGGATCTTGACGTCGACGGTCAGCTGGTAGGTGACCTCGGTGCGGTCGCCGCCGAGCGGCTTCAGGAGGTAGGAACCGTCGAGGGAGCGGAGCATCTGGGACTTGACCAGGGTCCAGCTGACCTCGTTGGCACCGGTCCAGGTGTACGCCAGGGTGTGGTCGTCCTTGATCGCGCCGGCGTCGAGGAGCAGCCGGACCTTCTCCGCGCGCCCGGAGTCGTCGGTCGCCAGGACCTCGGCCTCCTTCACCTCGCCCGTCCACTCGGGGTAGCGGGCGAAGTCGGCGATCACGCCCATGACGTCGGTCGGCGCCGCCTCGATGGTGATGCTCGAGCTGGTGTGTTCGGCCATCGCGGTGGCTCCTCCACTGTGCGGTCCGGCGGAAGTCAAGGGGGCACGGGCGTGCCGACGGAAGGCTATCGCGCCGCGGCTGCGGGCCCGTCACCACTCCAGGGCGAAGGGGCGACCGGTCGAGGCGAAGTGGCCGACGTTCACGCACTCGGTCGAGTCGATGCGCATCCGCCGGACCAGTGGCTGGTGGACGTGGCCGAAGAGGGCGTAGCGGGGCCGGACCCGGCGTATCGCGTCGAGGAGGGCCCGGCTGCCGCGCTCGAAGCGGCGGGCCACCGTGTCGTAGGTGAGTTCCGGCACCTCGGGCGGGATGTGGGAACAGAGCACGTCGACTTCCCCGAGGGCCTCGACCTTCGCCGCGTACTCCTCGTCCGCGATCTCGTACGGGGTGCGCATGGGGGTGCGCAGGCCGCCTCCGACGAAACCGAAGACGAGGCCCCCGATCTCGATCCGGTCGCCGTCGAGGACGGTGGTGCCGGCGCCCGCGTACTCGGACCAGAGGCGGGGGATGTCGACGTTTCCGTAGGTGGCGTAGGTGGGGGTGGGGAAGGCGGCGAAGAGTTCGGCGTACTGGCGGCGGACCGCGGCCTCGATGGCGGTGTCGCGGTCGACGTCGAGCCCCGCCCAGAGGCGGCGGCCCAGGTCGCGGGCCTCCTCGAAGCGGCGGGCGGTGCGGAGTTCGACGAGCCGGGTGGCGTTCTCGGCGCCGAAGAGGTCGGGGAAGATGCCCCGGCTGTGGTCGGCGTAGTCGAGGAAGAGCACCAGGTCACCGAGGCACACGAGGGCGTCGGCACCCTCCCCCGCTCGGGTGAGGTCGCCTGCGTTGCCGTGCACATCACTGACCACGTGGACTCGCATGACCCCACCTTAGGGGGTGTCACCTGCGGTTACTTGGGAGTCGTGAAAGCCGTGGATTACTGTGCGCACGGTACCGTCACGCACGTGTGACACACGGAACATCTGGCCGGGACCCCCTATCGGGAACCATGTACTGGTGGGTAACGTCCGGGCAGTCCAGTCGTGCTCACCCCCACTGAGCACCTGCCCGATCATGGACTACACCGGTGCATCACACAGAGCCGTGGCGCCGGCGCCCGATGAGGAGCAGCAGTCTTGCGCGAGTTCAGCCTTCCGGCCCTTTACGAGGTCCCGACGGACGGCAACCTGACGGATCTCATCCGCCGCAACGCCTCCCAGCACCCAGACGTCGCCGTGATGGGGCGCAAGGTCGACGGCGTCTGGACCGACGTCACCGCCACCCAGTTCCTCTCGGAGGTCCGCGGGGTCGCCAAGGGCCTGATCGCCGCGGGGGTGGAGCCGGGCGACCGGATCGCGCTGCTGTCGCGCACCCGCTACGAGTGGGTGCTCCTCGACTTCGCGATCTGGAGCGCGGGCGCGGTGACCGTGCCGGTGTACGAGACGAGCTCGCCGGAGCAGATCCAGTGGATCCTCAGCGACTCGGGCGCGACCCTGGTGCTCGCCGAGAGCGCGGCGCACCAGGCCGCGGTGGAGTCCGTACGGGATCACCTGCCGGAGCTCAAGGGCGTCTGGCAGATCGAGGACGACGCGGTCGCGCGACTCACCGCGGACGGCAGCGACGTCTCCGACGAGCTCCTCGACGCCCGGATGTCGGCGGCGAACGCGGACGACCCGGCGACGATCGTCTACACCTCGGGCACGACGGGCCGCCCCAAGGGCTGCGTCCTCACCCACCGGGCCTTCTTCGCCGAGTGCGGGAACGTGGTGGAGCGGCTGAAGCCCCTCTTCCGCACGGGCGAGTGCTCGGTCCTGCTCTTCCTGCCGGCCGCGCACGTCTTCGGGCGCCTCGTCGAGGTCGCGTCCGTGATGGCGCCGATCCGGCTGGGCTGCGTCCCGGACATCAAGAACCTCACCGATGAGCTGGCGTCGTTCCGTCCGACGCTGATCCTGGGCGTGCCGCGCGTCTTCGAGAAGGTCTACAACTCGGCACGGGCCAAGGCGCAGGCCGACGGCAAGGGCAAGATCTTCGACCGGGCCGCGCACACGGCCATCGCGTACAGCCGGGCGATCGGCACCCCCCGGGGCCCGTCCTTCGGGCTCAGGCTGAAGCACAAGATCTTCGACAAGCTGGTCTTCAGCAAGCTGCGGGCGGTGCTCGGCGGTCGCGGTGAGTACGCGATCTCGGGCGGCGCGCCGCTGGGCGAGCGGCTCGGCCACTTCTTCCGGGGCATCGGCTTCACCGTCCTGGAGGGGTACGGCCTGACGGAATCGTGCGCGGCGACCGCGTTCAACCCCTGGGACCGGCAGAAGATCGGCACGGTCGGCCAGCCGTTGCCGGGCTCGGTGGTGCGCATCGCCGACGACGGCGAGGTGCTGCTGCACGGCGAGCACATCTTCTCGCGGTACTGGAACAACGAGGCGGCGACGGCCGAGGCGCTCGCCGACGGCTGGTTCCACACGGGCGACATCGGCACCCTCGACGAGGACGGCTACCTCGCCATCACCGGCCGGAAGAAGGAGATCCTGGTGACGGCGGGCGGCAAGAACGTCGCCCCGGCCGTCATCGAGGACCGGATCCGGGCGCACGCGCTCGTCGCGGAGTGCATGGTGGTCGGCGACGGACGTCCGTTCGTGGGCGCGCTGGTCACGATCGACGAGGAGTTCCTCGGGCGCTGGGCGGCCGAGCACGGCAAGCCCGCCGGTTCGACGGCGGCGTCCCTCCGGGAGGACGCGGAGCTGCTGGCGGAGGTCCAGCGGGCCGTCGACGACGGCAACTCCGCGGTGTCCAAGGCGGAGTCGGTCCGCAAGTTCCGCATCCTCCCCGCCCAGTTCACCGAGGAGGCGGGCCACATCACCCCGTCCCTGAAGCTGAAGCGGAACGTGGTGGCGAAGGACTTCGCGGACGAGATCGAGGCGATCTACGCCAAGTAGGGACGGATGCGGAGGGGACCGGGGGGATCTGGTGGCCCCCGGCCCCCCGCCCGTCCTACAGCAGCGCGCGCAGCCGCTCCGCGAGCAGGTCCCAGCGCCACCTCTCCTCCACCCAGGCCCGGCCGCGCTCGCCCATGCGGACGCGGAGCTCCGGGTCGAGGAGGAGGGTGGCGACGCGATCGGCCGTCTCCGCGGCGGACTCGCCGCGGACGACCCAACCGGTCTCGCCGTCGAGGACGGCGTCGGGCGCGCCGCCGGAGTCCCCGGCGACGACGGGGAGCCCGGTGGCGGAGGCCTCCAGGTAGACGATGCCGAGGCCCTCGACGTCCAGCCCGCCGCGCCGGGTGCGGCAGGGCATGGCGAAGACGTCGCCCGCGCCGTAGTGGGCGGGCAGCTCGGACCAGGGAACGGCCCCGGTGAAGCGCACGGAGCCGGCCACGCCGGTCTCGGTGGCGAGCCGCCGCAGGTCCTTCTCGTACGGACCCCCGCCGACGATCAGGAGCACGGTGTCCGGGACCCGGCGGAGGATCTCGGGCATGGCCAGGACCAGGGTGTCCTGGCCCTTGCGCGGGACCAGCCGGGAGACGCAGACCACGACGGGCCGGTCGCTGAGCCCGAGGCGGGAGCGCACCTCGACACCGCCCGAGTCGGGGTGGAAGGTCTTCTCGTCCACGCCCGGCGGCAGCTGGACCATGCGGCCGGCGGCGGCCGGCGTGAGGGCGGTCGCGATCCGGGAGCGGGTGTACTCGCCGAGGTAGGTGATCGTGTCGGTGCCCTCGCCGATGCGGCGGAGGAGCTGCCTGGCGGTGGGGAGCTGGGCCCAGCCCGCCTCGTGCCCGTGCGTGGTGGCGACGAGTCGCCGGGCGCCCGCCCGACGCAGCGCGGGCGCCATCAGGCCGAGCGGCGCGGCTGCGCCGAACCACACGGACGTGCAGTCGTGTTCGCGGAGCAGGGCGGTCGCACGCGCGGTGACCCGAGGGGTCGGCAGCAGCATGGTGGTGCGGTCCCGAACCACCGTGAACGGCTGCTCGGCGTCGAACGCCGCCGTCGCCTCGACGCCTTCACGGCTGCGCTTCCACGTGGAGGCGTAGACCACGATCCGGTCGGGATCCAGGCGGAGTGCCATGTTGTGCAGGAAAGCCTGGATTCCGCCGGGACGCGGCGGGAAGTCGTTGGTTACGATCAGGGTCTTGTGCATCGTGGCCGACAGTACGCGATCGCATCCACCGCCCGGCACCACCATCCCCCCGCAGCTCGGGGCCGACACGACGAGGACACGACAGTGACGACGGCTGCGGTGGAAAGCGGGTCGCGCACGGCCCTGCGGCTTCCGCTCGGGCTCTGGGGCCTCACCCGGGTGATCCTGCTGGTCTGCGTCTTCAAGGTCGTGGTGGTGCCCGGCCCGGACGTCACCTTCGACGTCTCGCACATCTACCAGGGCTGGTACGAGGTCCTGCGGACAGGCACCTACCCGTTGGACGACGTCACCTGGCAGTACCCGCCGGCCGCCGCGCTGGCGATCCTCTCCCCCGCCCTGCTGCCGTTCCTGGACTACGCGAGCGCCTTCTTCGTCCTCGCCTTCCTCTGCGACGCCCTCGTCTTCGGGCTGCTCGTCCACACCGGCCGCCGCGCGGGCCGCTCGATGCGGGGCGCCTGGTTCTGGCTCGCCAGCGTTCCGCTGCTGGGCCCGACCGCGTACGCCCGGTACGACGTGATGGTCACCGCCGTCGCGGTGGCGGGGCTGCTCGCGGCGGTCCGCAGCCCGCGCGTGCTCGGCGCGCTGGCCGGCTTCGGCGCGGTCCTCAAGGTGTGGCCGGCGCTGCTCCTCGCAGGCACCCCGAAGGGGCGGGCGACCTTCCGCTCCTGGTCGGCGGCGGCGGGGGCCGGAGCCGCGGTGCTCCTGCTCTGCGTGCTGTGGATGCCGGGGGCACTGGCCTTCCTCACCTTCCAGCGCGACCGCGGGACGGAGGTGGAGTCGCTGGGCTCGACGGTCTTCCACGTCGCCCGGCACTTCGGCTGGGAGGGCGAGGCGCGGATGAACTACGGCTCGATCGAATTCCTCGGCCCGTACGTGTCCGCGGTGTCGACGGCGGCGTTGCTGCTGACGGTCGCCGCCTTCGGCTGGCTGCTGCTGTGGCGGGTCCGGGCGCGCCGCTTCGCCTCGTCGACCGTGGCGGACGCGGCCTTCGTGGCGGTGTTGCTGTTCACGACGACGAGCCGGGTGCTCTCCCCCCAGTACCTGTTGTGGCTGGTCGGTCTGGCCGCGGTGTGCCTCGCCTACCGGTCGAGCCGGATGCGGCTCCCCGCCCACCTGGTGCTGTGGGCGACGGCGCTGACGCAGTTCGAGTTCCCGGTGTGGTTCTCGCACGTGACGCGGAGCGACCCGCTGGGCATGGCGGTGCTGTTCACCCGGAACGGCATGCTGCTCGCCGCCACGGTGATCGCCTGCCGGATCCTGTGGCGGCACACGGTGACGGAGGCACCGGCCGCCGTCACCGTCTCCATCCCCGCCCAGGCGACCCGGACGGAGCCTGTGGGGACCCTGACGGGCACGCGCTGAGGACACGGGCGGCACGCCCCAGGAACGGGCACGGGCACGGGTCCCGACCCGTGCCGGAGGGCCGGGGAGAGGGGCCCGGGAGGGCTACCCCAGCCGCTGCTGCAGATACGTCCGCCAGTCGGCGGTGAAGTCCTCCGGCGTGGTGTCGAGGACCTCCCGGAGGGCCTTCTCCACCGCACCGTCCCGGCCCGGGTGTTCGCCCACCGCCCGGTAGAACGCGGTCAGCTCCTCCTCGCCCCAGCGGTCGGCGATCAGCTCGCAGGCCAGCCAACCGCCCTCGTAGGCGCGGGCGAGGGCCTCCTGGTCGCTGCCGAAGGCGAAGGCGGCGTCGTCGGGGAGCCCCGCGGGAACCTCGCCCGCCAGGACCGCGCGGCGCAGCTCAGGGGCGGCCTGGGCCGCGGTGCGCCCGGTTCCCCGGTAGGCGACCCAGTCGGCGAAGCCCTCGGAGAGCCACACCGGAGTGGCCTTCGTGGTGCGGGCCCGGGTCGCGACGTGGGTGGTCTCGTGGGTGAGCACCAACTGCTTGCCGAACGCGCCGAGCACCGCGTACGCGTCCGGGTTCACGGTCACCCGGTCCGCCGGCGCCGGTGGACCGCCGTCCAGCCGGCCGGTCGTGACGGCCGCGATGCCCCGGTAGGAGGCCGCCGGTCCGCCGAGCAGCCGCCCCATCGCCTCGATCGACTCGGGCACGACGACCACGATCCGGCCCGCCCAGTCCCCGCTCCAGGCGCCCTGGACCGCGGGCACCGCCCGGTCCGCCGCCGCGGCGATCTCCTGCAACCGCTCGGTGCTCTGCCCCACTCCGAGGACGAGGCTGTGCCGACCGGTCACCGCGGTGACCTCTCCCTGCTGCCACAGCTGCTGCGGGGCGCCCTCGGCGGCCCGGTCCCCGGTGACGTACCAGCGCCCGTCCCGTCGGACGAGGTCGAGCACCCGCTCCGTGGTGGCGGGCCCCGCGTCGTAGCCCTCGATCCGGTACCCCAGCTCGGCCTCGGCGGTCACCCGTCCCTCGCCGGTGCGGTCGACGTCGGTGACCCGGTAGCTCCAGCCGCTCAGGGGAACCTTCGCGAGCCGGTCGAACTCGGTCCGCGCGGCCGGTAGGAGCGCGGGATCCAGGTCCGCGAGGTAGCCGGCCTCATCCCGGTCGAGCAGGGCCCGCGCGTGCCGGTCGAGCAGGGCCTGGACCTCCCCGGGGGTCGGACCGGCGGGCCCGGGGGCGGCGCACCCGCCGAGGGCGAGCGCAGCGGCCAGCAGACAGGCGGCGGTGCCGCGCGCCGCTGCACTTCCCTGGCCTGCCACGCCCTCGATCGTACGGGGCGCCGGGGGAAAGGAAACCGACGTCCGGGTGCGTGACGGGCCCGCGCCGGTCCGTGCGCACGGACCGGTGCGCCCCGCCCGGCGGAGGCGTCAGACGCGGGGGACCG
>NZ_JBHYMF010000226.1:0-10135 GCF_042742855.1 Streptomyces sp. NPDC058877
GCCAACCAGGCAGCGACCGAACAAGTGAACCTGAAACCACGTCAACCCGCCCTGACCAGCTAGTCAGCCACTCCCGCACAGCGGGGGAACCTCAGTCCGACAGGAGCGTCACGACGCTGCCGGTGTCGTAGTCCTCGGGGAAGACGGCGTCGACGGCGCGCTTCGAGCCGTCCGAGGTGCGCACGCGCAGCGTTTCCTCGCCCTGGCCGAGGACGACGGCCGATACCGACACCGCCTTCGCGGCCCGCTGCTCGTCCTCGTGAATGCCCCGCAGGCCCTGGTCGACCGCCACGCCCGCCACGGCGCACAGCACCAGCCCGGCAACGATGGGAACGATCCCCCGCCGCAGCGAGCCCGTGCCGCCGGGGAGCGGGCGCCGCACCCCGGCGGCCGCCTGCTCGGCGAGGCGCCGTTGCCGTCGCCGAAGAGCGAGCCGCTGCCAGGATGCGGCCCACCCGAAGGCGAGCGCCGCGATCACGGCGGCGTTGGCGGCGTCGGAAGCGGTATCGGGCAGGGGGAACTCCTCCACCGCCACGATGACCGCCAGCACCGGTCCCGACACGAGAGTGAGTTCCGGCAGCCGGGCATACCACAACAGCTGCACCACGGCCAGCCCCACCTGGATCATGCCCACCCAGTCCGGCCCGCAAGGGGTCGCCACCGTGCAGCGCTGCTCCGGCTCCAGAATCATCGCCGCGATCACGGTCATCAACAGCGTCAGTGCCGGCCACCGGGGCTGTGCCCAGCGCGACAGCCTGGGATTTGCCCAGCGGAAGGCATCGTGGGACAGCCAGGCAGGAGCACCCGCAGGTGCAGATCCGGGCGGCAAGGGAACGGGCAGGTCGCTCACACGAGCGATTATGCGACCCAGGAACTCGCCGCCCGCGGGCGGGGTGGCCTGGAGCGGCTGGATGCGGTGCCGTTCCTGCCGAAACAGGGGCTTGTCGTTGACTGGATTCGACGCCCGAGAGGGGTCTGTCCAGTTGACCGTACAGACCCACCTGGCATGGGAATGCTGGTGGCAGCAAGGAAAATGAGCTCGGTCCTCAAGATCCCCGACGGGGTCTCTCAGTTCGCGCACCGTCAACGAGCGAAAACGCAAAGCGTTTTGTATTAATAGCCTGAAAAGAGGACGGAGAGGTCGGATGCAGCAGACCGCACTGCCTCCGACCTCTCCGCAGGTCATTCCCGGCGCTAGCGACTCTCGGCACCACCGAACCGGCACCGGATGCGAGTTGCCAGAAATCGACATCCGCCAGCTTCCTATTCGGCTTCCTCGCCGCTTTCCTCCTGGAAACTGATGCCCGTAATCGCGTTCACGTTTACCGCCCCGAAGGCAGATGAAAGTACCGCCATTTTCGACTGCACTTCACTCCAGCTTACGCCTTCATCTGGCCAGCAATCCAGGTAGTACGTGGAACCGGCGAGCGGGAAGTGGGTTTCCCCCTCCAAATCGCTCGATGTGCCGACCTCGATTTCCCAGTCGTCCGCAAGAATGGTGAAAGGGTTGTGAGGGTGTGTATCGAACACCTGGGCGACTACTTCGACAACGTCATCCTCCGAGATCTCGCCAATAAGCACGATTCGAATGAATGTCTTCACTTTGAATTTCTCCTGCACGGGCCCCGCTCGGATACTTCCCGAGCGGGGCGAAATGCCGAGCGACTAGCGGCGCCGCCTCCTGATCGCTAGGGATAGCAGCCTGAGTTTATCACGCTGCAATGTCGAGCAGGCATTACAATGCGGAAGAAGCACCGTTTTCAGCTTCCCTCCCCAACGCAGGTTGATGGAGACCGCAGGCCAGTGGTCTGGAATCCAGTTTCCGCTCCTCGTTCCCGGCTTCTTGGTTCCGCAGCGATGGCAGCCGTACTTGTTACCCAGCATGTTTATCTTGCTGCGGATGCTCCTGAAGCTCCGAGAGACACCCTTGGGCCAACTGACGCCGTACCTCGCGTAAGGTCCAGGGGAAACGATTCCTCCTCCGGGACGCCCCTGGACTCGTACGATCGGACACGCATTGGAGTTGTGGGCGACCTCGTCAACATTCCCGTCATTGATGACGAACGTGTGGACGTTACCCACATTCAGGTTGAAGACCGACTGATTGTCGATCTCACCCAAGTCCTGCACCATGCGGACCGGGGTGCCCTCGCCCGTAGGCGACAACAGTAGGTCGCCGACCGTGATGCGCGAAGCTGGTATCCAGCCGCGGCCGATCACCCAGAGAGGGTGGTCAGCGGTGGCCAGAAGGCTTCCGTTGGAAGTGTCGAGGTCGGTGTCAATCTCGACCAGGTGCTTTGTTCCGTATCCTGCGATGACGTCCAACACCGGTTGTGCCGTGGTGTCACCAGTCACCGGATCCGTCGCAAGGACCTGGTCACCGATCTGGATGGCACCGATCGGGAGGTAACTTCCGTCCGCCATCAGGACGGGCGTATCCGGCGCGAAGGAATTGCACCGTGAGGCACGTCGCGCGCGCGATGCCCAACGGTTGATACGGCCTGCCTTGCGGATGGCGCGCACCGCCTTGAACGCCTTGACCGCGACGCGGCCGGCGGAGCCGAAGGCGATGCCGACGCTCATCTCTGCGGCCTTGCGCCAGTTGCCGGTGGCGGCGTAGGAGATGGCGCCGACGGCAGAGGCGATGTTGCCGATGGGGCCAGGGATGTAGGAGGCGACCTCCGCGACGCGGGCGACGCGTTTGAACATCTTCTTGAAGCTGAAGCCCCAGTTGCCGTCGAGGTCGGTGCAGTTGACGGGGTCGCCCGCACAGTAGTCGTACGGGTTGGCGTTGCCTCCGGGCTGCGGGTCGACCTGCAGGAAGCGGCCGAGCGCGGGTGCGTAGAGGCGGGCTCCCATGAGGATGACGTCGTCGAGCGCCTCGGAGGAGCGCTGCTTGGCGCCGAGCCATCCGTAGCGCTGGGTGGCCTGGCCCTCGGCGGGGACGCCGAACTCGTCGAAGGTAAGAACCTTCGGCGTGGTCGTCGCGGTGTCGAGGGTGACGGCCACGTCGCCGTGGAGGTTGGCGAACTGCAACTCGGTGTCGCCGGTGGCGGACGTGGTGGCGGTCAGATCGCCGTCCGGTCCGGAGACGTTGCGGGTGAGGGTGCCTTGGGTGGTGTCCTCGATGATCCAGCGGGGCTCGTCGGAGTCGTCTCCGTAGTGGTTGAGCTTGCTGGTCGCGTTCGCCCAGGTTCCGTCCGGCTGCTTGGCCTCCGTGGTGAAGGCGGTGAAGCGGTGGGCCGGGTCGAGGGACCAGGACTGGCGCTTGTCACCCTTCGTCTGGGAGGCGACGAGGTCGTTGTCCCAGTAGGTGTTGACCGAGCCGGTGCCGGTGGCCGTGGTGCGGCCGAAGGCGTCGTATGTGTAGCCGGCGGTCAGGAGCCGGTCGGCGCTGTCGTACGAGCTGGCCGTGACCGTGCCGTTCGCCGTCGTGCAGGAGCCGTCCTCGGCCGGTGCGTAGACCGTCTTGGAGGTGCGGTTCATGCGGCCGGCGATGCTGCGTCCGGCCTCGTCGAAGGCGTAGGCGCGGGTGGTGCAGCCGTCGGTGGTGGTCTGGGCGGCCCAGGTCAGGCGGCCGAGCCGGTCGTAGGTGTACTCCTTGCTGTCGGTGGAGTTGGTGTCGGCAGCGACGGCGCCCTGGGTCGTCATGTCCAGGTGCTGGCCGTAGACGACCGCGCCGTCGGAGACGCGTGTGTACGTGCGGCCGGTGGCGGCGCCGCTAGCGTTGAAGGTGTCCTTGCGGACGTAGCCGCCGGGGTAGGTCTGCTCGGTGAGCTGGCCGTCGGGGCCGTACTTGGCGGTGAAGGTGCCGGCGACGGAGTCGGTCACCGAGGTGACCATGCCGCGCGGTTCCTGGGTGCGGTCGTAGGTGTAGGTGGTGGTGCCGGTGTTGTCGCTGACCTTGACCGGCTTGCCGAACGTGTCGAACTCGGTGGTGGTCGTGCCGCCGTCCGCGTCCGTGTAGGAGAGCAGGCGGTCGAGGGCGTCGAAGGTCCGAGTGATGGTCTTTCCGCCGGCCGTGGTCTTGACGGCGTTGCCGGCCACCGGGTCGTACTCGGTGGTGACCTCGGGGAGGTCCTGGCCGAGGTCACCGGTGATCTTCGTGGAGACGATGCGGTCGGCGTCGTCGTAGACGGTGGTCGACGTGCGGGTCTTGCCCGCGTTGGTCTCGGTGGTCTCCTCGATGTCGCCGTGGCGGGAGTAGCGGGTGATCCGCTTGACCGGCAGGGTGTCCGGCATGTGCGCGGTGTCCGCGCCGGTCACCGCCCCACCGGGGAGCGTGACGCACGGGTTGCCGGCCCATTCTGGGCGGTTGCCGCAGGCGGCGTCGTCCGGGTTGGCGCCGGCCGTGTAGAACACGGTCTTCACCGTGCCGGTGTCGGCGCCGTTCGAGCCCGGCCTGCGGGACTCGACCGCGCGGCCCGCCGCGTCGTACTTGATCAGGGCCGTCAGGTTCGCCCCACCGGCCACGGCGTCCGTCGTCACCGAGGTCTCGGTGCGCAGGGTCCAGCCGGAGGTGCCGCCGATCGGGGTGTCGTAGCCGGTCTTGGTGACCCGGACCTCGACGTCGTCGGCGTAACCCTCGATCCTGGCCCCGTCGAGGGATGTGGTCTCCAGGTGGTAGGCCGCGCCGTCGGGCTTGCCCTCGTCGTACTTGTGCACGTTGTGCTCGCGCACGACGACCGAGGTGCCGGCGGCGAGGGCGGGCATCGGCGGGTCGGCCTGCGTCGGCACCGCCTCGTCCAAGAGTGCGCGGAAGACCGGACCTGTCTCCTCCAGCAGATCCTGGCCGTCACGGCTGTAGACGCTCCGCCCGTCGAGGAGCCCCGCGCGCGCGGCGGAGTCGTCGGGCAGTTCGAGCTCGATCACCTTCTCGTCGACGTTCTCACCCAGGCCCAGGGCGAGAAGACGACCTGTGGCGTCGAGAGTGCGGACCGTGTTGCCGAAGCGGTCGAACTCGGCGGTGTCGATGTCACCGACGCCGGTCGGGGACCAGGTGGCGGTGTTCACCTCCGCTGCCGAGGCGTTCAGGTAGTGGACCGTTGCCTGCTGATAGCCGTCCGGCCCCGGCGTGGTCGCCGTGGCCGTGTTCGTCGCGGGAGTGGATTCGACGTCGAAGACGGCGGTCGCGTCCGTGGGAACGTCCGCCTGCCCCCACTTCGCGGCGCTGGCGCCGTCGAGGTCGTAGGGGCCACCCGCACCGCGGGTGAGCGGGACCTCGTAGACCACCGTCGAGGCAGTCTCGCCCTCGACGACGTCCTTGCTGCCCGGCTTCAGCGCGGGACGGCGGACCTGGAGCAGACGGCCCGGGTCCTGGTCGGCGCCGGCCGGGCCGTAGTCGAAGTACCACGGCAGCTCGCCCGCGGTGTCGATCTTGCTCAGGCGATTGCCGCTGTCGTACGAATAGACCGTCTTGAAGACGGCTGTGTCGTCGGCCGACCCCTTGCGCGGGTCCCACGCCTCGGCCAGTCGGCCGAGGGAGTCGTAGCGGTACGAGGCCACGTCGACGGCCGTCTCGGCACCGGCGCCCGGGTCCCAGGACCAGATCCGCACCGCCTTCACCCGGTCGGTGAAGTCGCCGGGCGTGGTGGCCGTGACGGTGGTCGCCGTCGCGTAGACGTACTCCAGGACCTCGCAGCCGCGCGCCGGGACGCTGCCGGTGCACTGTCCGGTGTCGTCGACACCCGGCTCGGCCTCACCGATCACCCGCTTGACGAGCGTACGGCCGTCGGTCGTGTCGTAGACGTACCGGCTGGTGGACGCCGCGTCCGTGCCGGACACACTGTCGACGACGTAGACGTCGGAGCCGGTCTGCTTCTTGAAGCGGGTCAGCGTGCCGTCGTCACCGGTCAGCACGTAGTCGCTGCCCGAAGCGGCGAGGACCACTCCCTCGGATCCGGGCTCGGGACTGAACGATCCGTCCGAGCTCTTCGCGAAGGTGATCGTCGAGTCGTCGTAGCCGGTGATGACCGCGACGTCCTTGCCGGGGAAGGTCAGCGAGTTCAGCTCGTTGTCCGTGGCACCGCCCGCGGCGCCGCCCGCCCACTGGGGTCCGAACGGGGCGACCAGCTCACGCAGGGAGAGGTGGTCGAAGTACACGGCCTTGCCCGAGTTAGCCCCGAAGCCGTTGTACAGCCGCAGGAACGCCGTGGTCGCGTCCGCAGGGACCGTGAAGTCCAGCGTCAGCTCAGCCCAGGCGTCGGTGTACGGCACCTTGCGGGACGTCGGCTCGACGAAGCCGCCAGGGGTGTTGAACCCGGCGTACAGGCGCAGACCCCGGGCGTGCTGCGGGGACAGCCCGGTCGAAGCCGGGACGTAGGCCCAGGCGGAGAACCGGTAGGTCTTGCCCGGCTTCATCCCCAGCCGCAGTGCGGTCTGATCGCCGCCGACCATGGCGAAGGAGTCGCCGCTGGTGTTGGTGGTCGGCACGACCTTCAGCGAGTCGGTCGAGCCGTCCTGGCCGAGCGCGGTGTCCCGGGTGACCGTCGCCGTCGTGGCGGAGAAGCCGGTTGTGTCGGTGGAGACATCCTGCTGGTTGGCTGTCAGGCGCTGGCCCTGCGGCATCCAGCCCCGGTCCGTGCCTCTGGAGGAGGCACTGCGGGAAGAGGACATACCGAACTCGTCGGCGTCGGTGACGCTGACCGAGTAGTCACCCGTGAGCAGGTTGACCGAACCCGGACCGACGTCGTCGGAGGCGGCACCGTCGGCGTTCGGGTCGACGGTGAAGCCGCGCCACTCACTGATGTACGGTGCGTCCGCGTCGTTGTCCGTGTACAGCATCGCGCGGACCTGGACGACACCACCGATCTGCCCGAGGGTCTCCAGAACCGACCAGTTCGCGTACTCGCCGACCTCCGACAGCCGCGCCTTCACCGAAGTGATCGGCGTGTTGTCCTGCTTCGTCAGATTCGCCAGCGGAACGTCGTAGACACTCGCACCGGGTCCGCGACGCCACTGGTAGGTCACGCGGGTGTACTTCGGCTGCGCGTCGACCGCGATCTGCACGCGCCGCGCGCTGACCGCTCCTTCCGCGGGCCGCACCATCGCGCCCTGACCGACCAGGAAGTCGTAGAACACCGCCGTCGAGACGTTGCCGGCCTTGTCCTTCGCCTGGACCTTCAGCGTGCGGTGACCGTCGGCCGACGGGGTGATCGACACCGTGGTCGTGCTGGTCGCCGACACCGTCACCGGAGCGGCACCGTCCAGCGAGTACACGTAGCCGGCCAGGTCGGTCGTACCGGAGGCCGGGGTGAACGTGAACGAGCCCGGCGTACCGCCACTGCCGTGCCAGGCACCGTCCTGCGGGTAGGTCGTCGAGGACACGAAGGGCGCGCCCGGCGCTGTGGTGTCGACCGTGAAGGTCTGCCAGGCTGACCAGGTGCCGTTCCAGTCCTGGCCGTCGTAGACCGCCGCCCGCCACTTGTACGAGCCGGGGGCGAGCGCCGTGCCCGGAGTCCAGGTCGCGGTAGCGCCCGAGGCCACGTACGTCGACGTGCCGGACTGCAGGGCCGCCGTGCCGTCGGACTTCCAGACCTCGAACGTGAGCCGGACGGTGTTGCCGTCGGCGTCGGTCGCCTTGCCCGACAGGGTCGGCGTCGTGTCGTTCGTCGCCGCTCCGGTCAGCGGCGACAGCGGAGTGGCCGCACCCGGCTTGGTGTTGTACGTGACCGAGACGTACGGCGTGTTGGAGGCGGCGTTACCGGAGTTGAAGCGCTTCCACGCGTACGCGTCGGTCTCGTCCGTCGCCCGGATGCCGAGGGTGTTGGTGCCGTTGCCGTTGGCCACCCACGCGGCGACCAGACTCGTGATGCCCGTGCTCACCCAGCCGTCGGCACACGTGGACGAGTAGCCCTTGGTCGCCGTGCTGGTGGCCCACTTGTTGTTCCAGTGCGGCTGGGCGGTCCACCGTGTGCTCGTGGAGGCGGAGCTGGTGTCCCAGACCTCCCAGCTGCGCGCGTTGCACGACCAGGAATGGAAGTTCCACAGGTTCAGGCTGGCCGACTTGATCACCTTGCCGGTGATCTTCGACATGGGGAAGGCGAGGAACGACCGGGCCACCTGGCCCGAGCCGTTGTTGCCCAGCTTCAGCTCCGTCGCCGCCGACTGGTCGGTCGTGTAGCCCTGCTCCACGAAGGTGTCGAAGCTCGCGCCGAGGTTCACCGCGGGGTCGACGGTCACCGGGAACTTCGTCGCCGGGTCGGCGAGGAAGGCCGCGTCCGGCGTCAGCGTGAGGTCGACCGTGTCACCGTTCTGCGTGACCTTCAGTCCGACGCCGGCCTTGTTCTCGTGCTCGCCGGTGTTCGGGTCGACCGTCGCGTCCCACATCACCGGCGCGGGCAGGACGCCCGTCTCCTTGCCGGTGCCCGGCTCCAGGAACGACACCGAACGGTCGGTGTTCGCCCGGACCTTCAGACCCTTGGCCTGGAGCGTCATCGTCACCGAACCGTTGGAGTCGACGGCGCTGCGGTCCTTCAGTTCCAGGAACTGCTCGAAGCCGGTACGGGTCGACTCGATCACCATGTCGGTGCCGGTCGACACATTCGCGTACCGGGCCTCGGTGCCATGGACTGTCGGATCGGGCAGCGCGCCACGCCACGAGAGCGTCATCTCGTGGCCCTCACCGCTGTCCAGCGAGACCAGCGGCATCGCGGGCGTGGTCTTCTCGCCCGGCTCGCCGCCCGACTTTTCGATCCGGGCAACCTCCTCGGCGGAGGACTGGCCGGCCAGCGTCAGGTCGAGCGGATGTGCGGCAGCGTGGACCTCACCCGTCGTCGACTCGACGAGCTCGGGGTCGACCTTGCGCCAGGCGCCGTTGTCGTCCCTGAACCGGAACGGCCCGGTGTACGAGTCCAGCGACATCGAGCCGTCCGGGTTCGCCCAGCTCGTCGTGGTCTCGGTCCGCTCACCGGTGACCTCGATCCGCCGGTTCTGCAGCCGCGCCATGAGCAGCGCCGACGCGGCGTCCTCAGCCTCCGCGGGGCCCTGGACCTGGGGCTCCTGGACGGGAGCCGCAGGCGGCTCTGCAACCGCGATCCCCTCCATCAGGCCAAACGTCATCACCAACGCCGTGGCCAGGGCTATTCGCCTCAAGCGGCCAGGCGAGGGCAGCGGATGCCGCTCGCGCTGAGCGGTCGTCCGTTGTCTCATTCTGTTTGTTCCTCCACATACTGATCACCTGTTGGCGATCAGCCGGAATTTATCAAGATTCGACAGCAGTCATTTCGGCATGACTGAGCATCAAACAGTCATGCTGGGAAGAGATTGCGTTGAAAACGTGTCTCGATGTGTGTGGCTGCGGCGGAGGGCAAAAACCCGGTGGCCGGGAGATCCCGGCGGACGTCGCTAAGGGCCCCACACGGCGCCGGGCGGACCTCGTCGCGGACGCCTTCGCTCAGCATGCGGCGCACCTCTCTCCAGCCGATACTTGATCGTGTGGACGGGTCAACAGTGGGCAGGCCGACGCAGCTCGACGGCTGTGAACTGGTCGTGGTTCGGTCAAGGTGCCTGCGTTCTCACCTGCCGGGTTGGATCAGGGCTCGTGCGTTCTCGGGCTGCGAGACGTCCTGAACTGCCGGGGTGAGAGCGGGTTGTCGGGGTTCGGGTAGGTGATCAACTGAAGGAAGCGGTTCGTGATGATGGAGGTGTCTGACGCCTCATCACAACAAACCGCTTCCGGATGCCATCCTTGCTGATTACCGCTGTGTCCCGCCACCTCGGCCACGATGCGGGCTCCGTCTCTGACGATCCCGACCGCCTGCTGGACCTTGCCGACGTCCTCGACGTGCTGCCTGATCCGCGCCGTCGGCAGGGCCGCCGTTACCGGCTCGGCCCGATCCTCGCACTGTGCACGACCGCCGTACTCGCCGGCGCCACCACCCTCGCCGCCGTCGCGCGGCATGCCGCCTACCTGCCCGACGAGGTCCGTCGCCGTCTGGGACTGCGGGCCGCACCACGGGCGACCACGCTCGGCCGTCTCCTGGCACGTCTGGACGGCGACGCGGTGGACGCGGCGGTGGGAGCATGGCTCGCGGCACACCGCAGCCGCCCCGACCAGGACGAAGGACTGTGCGCGGTCGCCGTCGACGGCAAGAGCCTGCGCGGCTCGCGCACCGCGGCGACCAGGGCGGTGCAC
>NZ_JBHYMF010000227.1:0-10124 GCF_042742855.1 Streptomyces sp. NPDC058877
ATAACACCCCGCGGGGGGGGGGGCGCCCCGGTGGGGGTGCCCCCCCCGGGGGGGGGGGGGGGGGGGGGGGCCGGGCGGCGGGGGGGGGCCCCCGGGCCACCGCTCGGGTGCCGGCTTCCACCGCGTTCGCCGTGAGCCGGTGCAGCCCTCCGCCTCGGCCGGGCCTCCGCAGGTGCGCCGGTTCGGAGAAGCGAACGGCCTTCCGGTGCTGCCGCGGCCGGACTTCGCCCATGCCCCCGAGGCCGTGGCGTCGGGTCTTGGCCTCCTGTGAGCGCCGGCGTTCCGGCCCGGCGGGTGCTCTTCGGCTCGGCGGTCGAGGTGTGGACCCGGCGACCTGGCCGCACCGTGCCCCGTTCCGTCACGCGCGGGGCAACGATCCCTGCAGCTCGGAAGCGACGGCACGGGCCTGCAGCTGGCCCCTGGCCGGGATGAGCGCGGCAATCACGGCGGCGACGAGGCCGACCCCGCAGCCGACGAGCATGGCGACCCGGAAGCCGTTCTCGGAAGGCAGCACGCGGCCGCCGAGGGGGGTCGTCATCTGGGCGAGGACGACTCCGATGACGGCTGCTGCGGCGGAGGTGCCGATCGAACGCATCAGGGTGTTGAAGCTGTTGGCGGAGGCCGTCTCCCGCTGCGGGACCGCGCCCATGACGAGGGCCGGCATGGCTCCGTAGGCGAGTCCGACTCCGGTGTTGCAGATGAGGGTGACGACCAGCAGGCCCCAGGTGGAACCCATCAGGGCGAGGGAGGAGCCGTATCCGGCGGAGATGACGAGCGCGCCGACGGAGAGTGTGGTCTTGGGACCGCGGGCAGCCGAGAGCCTGGCCCCGAGGGGGGCCAGGAGCATCATCATCAGGCCGGCCGGGGCCATCCAGAGTCCCATGGCCATCATCGACTGTCCGAGCCCGTAGCCGGTCGCCTCGGGCAACTGGAACAGTTGGGGAACGACCAGCGACTGCGCGTACAGGGCGAATCCGACCAGGACCGAGGCCACGTTCGTCATCAGGACGACCGGGCGGGCGGTGATGCGCAGGTCGACGAGCGGGTCGGTGATGCGCAGCTCCCAGACACCCCAGGCCGACAGGACGACGACCGCCGCGGCGAACAGACCGAGGGTGGTGCCGCTGCCCCAGCCCCAGGCCGCTCCCTTGGAGACCGCGAGCAGCAGGGAGACGAGCCCGATGCCGAGGCCGAGGGCGCCCGGCAGGTCGAAGCGGCCGGGGGCGACGCCCCGCTGCCCGGCAGGGACGACGCGCCCGATCAGAACGCCGACGAGGAGGCTCAGTCCGGCAGCGACCCAGAACAACACGCGCCAACTGGCGTGCTCGGCAACGGCGGCGGAGAAGGGCAGGCCGAGCGCCCCGCCCACCCCCATGGAAGCGCTCATCAGGGCGATGGAGCCACCGAGCTTCTCGGGCGGCAGGACGTCGCGGAGCAGGCTGATGCCAAGTGGCACGACCCCCATGCCGAGGCCCTGGAGTCCGCGGCCGATGACCATCGGGGCGACCGAGGAGGCGAGGGCGCAGACGATCGAGCCGAGGACGAGGGGGACCACGGAGGCGAGCAGGACCCGCCGCTTCCCGAGCGTGTCCCCGAGCCGGCCGGCAACGGGGGTGGCGACCGCTCCCGCGAGCAGAGTGGCGGTGATCACCCAGGAGGCGTCGGCGGCATCGGTGCCGAGCAGCTTCGGCAAGTCGCCGATGAGCGGGACCACCAGGGTCTGCATGAGCGCGGCGACGATGCCGGCGAGCGCGAGGACGCCGACGACGCCTCCGGGTCGGACATCGGCTGGGGAGCCGTCCACGTTTTCTCCTCGGTTCTTCGGGATGACGCCATCCCGCCTGTGCATCATGCACACCAATGGCTTCATACACAAGTCATGCATGATGCATACTCGCGGATCGCGGGAGAGAATGGCGCCATGGACAAGCCCGTGGACAAGCCCACCCATCTGGTCGAGTTCGAGACCATGCTGCTCGGCCGGCACTCCCACCTCTACGCGCCGCGGCCGCGCGCGGCCGGCGGCAACCTGGACCGCAGCGCCTACGTCCTGCTGAGCCGCATCCGCATGCACGGCCCGATGTCCATCGGGCAACTCAGCGAGGCCTTCGGCCTCGACGCCTCCACCCTCAACCGGCAAACGGCCGCGATGCTCCGCTCCGGAGTCGTGGAACGCATCCCGGACCCGGACGGCGGCATCGCCCGCAAGTTCCGGATCACGAAGGAGGGAGAGCGCCGCCTCCGGGCCGACCGGAACGCGAACATCGAGGGCCTGGAGCGGGTGATGGAAGACTGGTCCCCCGAGGACGTGGACCGCTTCGCCGGCTACCTGGAACGCTTCAACCGGGACATCGAGCGCCTCGAAGGCCGCCCCTGGCCGCGCCCTTGAGCGGCGACCCGCGAAGGACGACCACGGTCCCGAAACCCGGCCCCCGAAGCCCCCTGCCGACCGCCCCGAAGGCCGATTCCCCCGGCGGGGCCGCGCTCAACCACCACGGTGCATCGCGGCCCGCCGGTCCATCGACGCCAGGGTGGTGTTGAGGAGCGCCACGAGGGCGAAGGCGACGGCCCACTCCGACCGACCCAGACCGTGGAGCGCGACCGCCGCCGCGCCGAAGACCAGGGCCTTCACCGCCAGGACCCCTGCAAGGGGCAGGGTGACCCGGGCCTTGGGCGAGGCGAACAGGCCCCAGAGGAGGGCGGCCGCCGCCGGCGCGACGAACGCCGACGACAGTCGGAGCAGCAGGCCCTCCGGGATGCCCCACCCCCACCAGGCCAGGGCGGCCAGAGCGGCGAGTTCCAGCACGAACGCCATGCCTTCGTTGAGGACGTGCAGCGGGCCGGGCAGCTTCACGGGGAATCCTTCGACATCGATCACGCATGCGGCAGCCCGATCGTAGACGCCCCTTCGGACGTCCACCCCGTGAGTTTCCGCGGTGACGACTCGCTCCCGAAGCAAGGCACTTCGGTTTTCGGGCAAGGCACTTCGGGAAGCGACTCCCGCACGGACGCACCCGACCGCCACCACCGGCCCCTGCGGCAAGCACCGCCCCCGGATGACCCCGACGGTCGACACGGGCGGCCCCGCGCCCGCAATCGGGCCGCCCGGCGGACGCGAGCACCCCGTACGCCGGCGCACCATCTGCCCGAACAACACCCGGAGCAGGGCGAGAACGAACGGGACGAATCACCGATCCGTTCACCTTCCCGACCCGAAAAGATCAACAGTGCATCACATGGACAGGCTTTTCGGACAGAACGCTTCCCTCCGCGCGATGAGTCTGGGATCTTGCCTCCACCCCACACATCACAGGGCCCGGCAGGCGTCACACGCGTCACCGGGCCATCGGAGGACGCATTGTTTTCCCTCATATCCACCCGGTCGATAACCTCGACCCTCGCCGTCACGGCCCTCGGGACGACCGTGGCGCTCGCCGGCCCCGGCGGATTCGCCCATGCAGCACCGTCGGACACCGCGCCCGTCGCGGTCACTTCGGCGGGGGCGACGACGGTGACGACGAACACCGCAGCACCGGCAGCCGGCAGGACTGCCGCCAAGCCCGCGGCGCAGACCGCCTGGGCCGCCGGCACCCGCGCGTACCTGGTGATCACCGCCCCCGGCGGAACCTCGGCCGTCAGCAGCGCCGTGGCGAGCAACGGCGGTTCGGTCTTCGCGACCTATGACGCGATCGGTGTGATCGTGGCGCACTCGACGTCCGGTTCGTTCGCCGGCTCGATGCGGACGGTCAGCGGCGTCCAGCAGGTCGGCGCGACCCGGACGTCCGACGTCCCCGCCGACGCCTACGACCCGGCGCTCCCGGCCAACCCGGCGCAGTCCACGACCACCCTGACCGAGTCCAACCGCTGGGACATGACCCAGATCAAGGCCGACCAGGCCTGGGCGGTCACCACCGGTTCGGCGTCGGTGAAGGTCGGCGTCCTCGACACCGGCGTGGACGACCAACACCAGGACATCGCACCCAACTTCAACGCCGCCGACTCCGCCTCCTGCGCCTACGGCAAGGCGGACACCCGCACGGGCGCGTGGCGCGACATCGGCACCCACGGCACGCACGTCGCGGGCACGATCGCGGCGGCGAAGAACGGCAAGGGCGTCGTCGGAGTCGCTCCGGGCGTGAAGATCTCCTCGGTCCGCATCGCCGAGCCGAACAGCAGCCTGTTCTTCGCGGAGAACACCATCTGCGGCTTCATGTGGGCCGGTGACCACGGCTTCAAGGTCACCAACAACAGCTACTACACGGACCCGTGGCAGTTCAACTGCCCGGACAACGTGGACCAGGCCGCCATCATCGAGGGCGTCCGCCGGGCCCAGGAGTACGCCGAGGGCAAGGGGTCGCTCCAGGTGGCCGCCGCCGGCAACTCCAACTACGACCTGGCGAACAAGACGACCGACTCCGAGAGCCCCAACGACTCGACCCCGGTCACCCGCACCCTCACCAACGCCTGCATCGACATCCCGACCGAGCTGCCGGGCGTCGTCACGGTCGCCGCACAGGCCAGCGGCGGCGCCAAGGCCTCGTACTCGAACTTCGGCAACGGCGTCATCGACATCGCCGCGCCGGGCGGCGATGGATCCACCCAGGTGTACTCCACGCTCCCGGGCGGCAAGTACGGCAGCAAGAGCGGCACTTCGATGGCCTCCCCGCACGTGGCCGGCGTCGCCGCCCTGATCGCCAGCGTGAACCCGACCTTCACCCCGGCGCAGATCCGCGACCAGCTCGCCGCGCAGGCCACCGACCGGGCGTGCCCCTCGGACTCCCGCTGCACGGGCACCACGGCCAAGAACGGCTTCTTCGGCGAGGGCGCGGTCGACGCCCTGAAGGCCGTCGGCGGCTTCACCCCGCCCCCCGGAACGTACTTCGAGAACCTGACGGACGTCGCGATCTACGACAACACCACGGTCGAGAGCCCGATCACGGTGAGCGGCGTGGCGGGCAACGCCCCGGCCGACCTCAAGGTCGGCGTCGACATCAAGCACACCTACATCGGCGACCTGAAGGTCGACCTGGTGGCTCCGGACGGCACCGTGTACACGCTGCACAACCGCTCGGGCGGCAGCACGGACGACATCGTCCAGACCTACACGATCGACGCCTCGTCGGAGGTCGCGAACGGCACCTGGAAGCTCCGCGTGAACGACAACGCGAGGCGGGACACGGGCCGGATCGACGCATGGAACCTGACCTTCTCATAAGCGCCTTCCGCATCGCGTGACCCCTGAGACGGGGCCGGAGCCACCAGGGCTCCGGCCCCGTTCGCGCGTCCGCTGCGGGTCCGGGAGAAAAAGTCCGTACCGGGGGGTAGGCCTCCCCCGGGCGCTTGCTATACGTTCCGTCTAACAAGCTTGCTAGACGCGATGTCTAACAAGAGCCCGAGCCGCACGCGCGACCCAAGGAGCCGCACCATGGCAAGCAGCACCGTTCGCCCGGACAACGAAGACCACGACGTCGCCGCGCGGCTGCTCCTGTCGGCCGCCAAGCTCTCGTACGACCCCGCCGTCGAGGTGGACTGGGACACCCCCCTCGACAAGGACTTCCACGGCCAGAGCCCGGAGTGGAACAGCCTGTACGGGACGGCCTACTGGAACGAGATGACCGAGGAACAGCGCAAGGAGCTGACCCGCCAGGAGTCCGCCTCGGTGGCCAGCACCGGCATCTGGTTCGAGATGATCCTCCAGCAGATGGTGCTGCGCGACATGTACGCCAAGGACCCCACCGACCCGCGGTTCCAATGGGCCCTCACCGAGATCGCGGACGAGTGCCGCCACTCCATCATGTTCGCCCGCGGCGCCCAGAAGCTCGGCGCGCCCGCCTACCGCCCCAAGCGCGCGGTGCTCGAACTGGGCCGGGCCTTCAAGACCGTCGGCTTCGGGGAGGCCGCCTACGCCGGCATCCTGGTCGCCGAAGAGGTCCTCGACGTCATGCAGCGCGACTGGATGCGCGACGAGCGGGTCGTCCCCTTCGTCCGCACCATCAACAACATCCACGTCGTCGAGGAGTCCCGGCACATGAAGTTCGCCCGGGACGAGACCCGCCGCCACCTGGCGCACGCGGGCCCGGCGCGCCGTCACTTCCACGCCCTGGTCATCGCGATCGCCTCGTACTACATCGTCACCAGCCTGGTCAGCCCCGAGGTGTACGCACGGGCCGGCCTGGACCCGGTGCGCGCCCGCCGCGAAGCGGCTGCCAACGAGCACTACAAGGCGCAGATGCGGGCCAGTTGCGCCGGACTCATGGAATTCCTCGCCTCGGCCCGTCTGCTGACCCGGCCCGCGCTCTTCTTCTACAAGCGCGCGAACCTCATCTGATCCCCTCCCGAAGATCCGAGCTGAGCCGACGACATGACCTACGCCATCACCCAGACCTGCTGCAACGACGCCACCTGCATCGCCGTCTGCCCGGTCAACTGCATCCACCCGACGCCGGACGAACCGGACTTCGGCACCACGGAGATGCTCTACATCGATCCGAGGAGCTGCATCGACTGCGGCGCCTGCGCCGATGCCTGCCCCGTCGACGCGATCTTCCCCGCCGACCGTCTCGCCGGGCGCCTGCGCGAGTACGAGGGGATCAACGCCGCCTACTACGCGGACCGCACGCCCGCCCCGGTCCTGGCCTCGCCCAACTTCCACACCTGGGGCGAGCCGGCCTTCGACCGCTCGATCCCCGCCGACTTCGCAC
Source organism: Streptomyces sp. NPDC058877 (assembly GCF_042742855.1). Lineage (NCBI taxonomy): Bacteria > Bacillati > Actinomycetota > Actinomycetes > Kitasatosporales > Streptomycetaceae > Streptomyces > Streptomyces sp. NPDC058877. The sequence goes on from NZ_JBHYMF010000227.1 coordinate 6,702, forward strand.
CGATCCGGGTCGCGATCGTCGGCACCGGACCGGCCGGCATGTACGCCGCCGAAGACCTCCTGCTGCACACCAATGCCGAGGTGACGCTGATCGACCGGCTGCCGGTCGCCGGCGGACTGGTCCGCTACGGCGTGGCACCGGACCACCCGGCGACCAAGGGAGCCGGGGAGGCCTTCGCCCGCTTCCACGGCCACCCCCGGGTCCAGGTGCGCCTCGGGGTCGAGGTCGGCCGGGACGTCACCACCGAGGAGCTCGCCGCACACCACCACGCGGTGGTCTACGCAGTGGGCGCGTCCTCCGACCGACGGCTCGGCATCCCCGGCGAGAACCTGCCGGGCAGCGTCTCGGCGACCTCCGTCGTCTCCTGGTACAACGCGCACCCGGAGACGGCGGCGGACGCCGTCCGGTTCCCCACCGAACGGGTCGTCGTGGTGGGCACCGGCAACGTCGCCCTCGACGTCGCCCGCGTCCTCGTGACGGATCCCGAGGACCTCGCCCGCACGGATATCGCCGACCACGCCCTCACCGCCCTGCACGACGCGCGGGTCCGCGAGGTGGTGCTGCTCGGCCGCCGGGGTCCCGAGGACGCCGCGTACACCACCTCCGAACTCCTCGCCCTGAAGCACCTGCCCGGAGTCGACCTGGTCGTCGACGACGCGGACCCCCGTACGGGCGCGGCGATCGATGCTGCAGGGCCGCGCGCGAAGGCGGCGCTCCTCCGGGGCCTGGCGCGGGAGGCGGTGGACTGGGCTGCGGCCCCGCCGCGGAGCCGGCGTCGGATCGTGCTCCGCTTCCACTCCGCCCCGGTCGAGGCGCTCGGCGACGACGCCGTGCGGGCGGTCCGGGTGACGGAGGGGGGAACGACCGCCGCCACCGAGATCGGTACGGGGCTGCTGGTGCGGGCCGTCGGTTACCGGGGCGTGCCGTTGGCGGGGCTGCCGTTCGAGGAGTCGACCGGCACCGTGCCGCACGCGTCCGGGCGGGTGGTCGGGGCGCCCGGCAACTACGTCGTCGGCTGGATCAAGCGCGGTCCTTCGGGCGGCATCGGAGCCAACCGGTCGTGCGCGGAGGAGACGGTCGGAGCGCTGCTCTCGGATGCGGTCGACGGGAGGCTGCCGGCGCCCACGGGGACCTCCCGGGACTTCCGGCGGCTCCTTCGGGAGCGGGTCGGGCGGGGGCTCGTCGACGCACGCGGCCTGGCGTCGATCGAGCGGGCCGAACGGGCGCGGGGCCGGAAGGCGGGGCGCCCCCGGGTGAAGCTCGCCACGGTGCCGGAGCTGGTCGCGGCGGCGGGCGGCGGGCGGCTGCGACTGTCGGGCTGAGCAGGAACGGCGGGACCGCTGGGGTCCGGCCCGGGACGGCGGGACCGCTGGGGTCCGGCCCGGGACGGCGGGCCGGTGCGAACGGGCCGCTCCGGTCAGACGGAGACGCTCAGGGCCTGACGGAGCACGATCGCGTTGAGCCGCACCGCGAACGGCACGACGTCGGTCAGTTCGAGCACGAGCACCTCGGCCTTCGGCAGCTCGACGGTCACGTCGACGCAGAAGGCCAGGGCGTACAGGTGCTCCCCGGTCTCCTCGTCCTGGAGGGCGAAGAACAGGTCCCGGTAGAAGCGGGTGCGGTGCTCGGACTCCTCGTAGAAGGAGAGTCCGGGTTCCCCCTGTTGGCCGGCGAGGCCGGTGAAGGCCCGGACGAGCTCCTGCTCGACGGTGGCCCAGAACCCGGCCTCCGCGCACTCCGCGGGCAGTGCCTGGCGGACGGCCTCCTTGAGGGAGAGGACCATCACGAGGACGGGGGCGTGTTCCTGGAGGCCCCACCCCCGGACCATCCGCACCACATCGCTGTCCGGGACGGCCGAGGCGGCCTCCCGGATCGCCTCGAAATCGAAGTTGACGGTCGCCGGGGCGATCGCCTCCTGGAACACCCGGTCGATCGACCGGGCCTGTTCGAGGTGGTCCGGTCCCACCTCGACGACGGTCCTGAAACTGGCGGCCAAAGCTCCTCCTGCACGATCTGGATGATCAGGAGCGGTCAGTATGCCGAGGGAGGAACGGACCGGTGGCGCGCGTCCGCCGTGCGGACACCGGGAGGGTCAGCCGCGTCCCCGCCGGGGCTTGCCGGCACGACCGCGCCCCGCACCACCGGTGCTCTTGCGGGAGGACGCGGGCTTCCCCCCGGTCCGGGAACCGCCGCCCGACTTCCCCGACCGCGACGGCTTGGTGGGCTTCTGCTCCCTGGGCTGCTTCTGCCCCTTCTTCTCCTCGGCGCGACGACCCCGGGTGCTGTTCACCGTGCGGCCCCGCACGATGCCGATGAACTCCTCCACCAGATCGGGGGCCTCGTCCACGGCCGGCCAGGACAGGGCCACGCGTGACTGCGGGACGTCGACGAGGGTCCGGTAGGTCAGGTCCTTGCGGTGGTGCAGGCGCGCGAGGGACTGCGGGACGGCGAGCACGCCGACCCCCGCCGCGACCAGCTCGATCGCGTCGGCGGTCGTCCCGGGGCGCTGCAGGGCGGGGCGGCCCGGCGGTCGGTCCCAGCCGAGGGTGTCGTCGAGGGGGTGCAGGACGAGCTCGTCCGCGAGGTCCTCCGCCGTCACCTCCTCCGCCGCCGCGAACAGGTGGTCCTTGGGAAAGACGACGACCGTCGTCTCCGTGTAGAGCGGAATGGCGCTGAGGTCGTCCCCGTCCACGGGAAGCCGGAGGAGACCCGCGTCGGCCGCTCCCTCCCGGAGCATCCCGAAGGCCTCGGCCGGCGTCACGGCGTGGAGGGTGAGCGGAACGTCGGGCAGGCGCTCGTTCCAGATCCGGACCCACTTCGAGGGCGTCACTCCCGGGACGTACGCGAGCCGGAACGAAGGGGTGTCCGCAGGAGGGTCCGCGGGGGTGTTCGCGGGGGAATCCGTGCGGGAGTCCGAGGAAGAAGCGTCCGTGCCTGTCACCCCGCCAGGTTACCGGTAGCCGCCCTGGTCGGAGCTCGCCCGTGCGCTCGATACCCTTGACCCATGACGTCGCACCAGAGCACCCAGACGATGAAGCCCGCGACCGCGGCGAAGAAGCTGGGTGTGTACCTCGAGGCCACCCCCGCAGAGTTCCAGGAGGGTGTCGTCTCGCGCACCGAGCTGAACGAGCTCCAGGCCAACCCGCCCGCCTGGCTCCAGGAGCTGCGCAAGAACGGTCCGCACCCCCGACCGGTGGTCGCGTCGAAGCTGGGCGTTTCCATCGCCGGCCTCGCCCGGGGCGGCATCACCGAACCGCTCACCACCGAGCAGATCGACGCGCTCAAGCAGGAACTCCCCGAGTGGCTCCAGAAGGAGCGGGCCACCCAGCTGGAGGTCCGCAAGGAGACCGTCCGGATCAAGGAGCGCAACGAGGAGCGGGCGCGCCGTCAGCAGGGCGCCTGATCGTTTCCCCACGCCGGGCC
>NZ_JBHYMF010000228.1:0-10027 GCF_042742855.1 Streptomyces sp. NPDC058877
GGACTTCCCCGGGGCCACCCCCGTCCGCGGACGTTCCGTCAGGCGCGGTACGCGATCCAGGAGTCGTTCATGCGGGCCACCTGGCCCGAGGTGAACTGGTACATGCAGGAGTCGTACGTGTAGTCCATGAAGTTGTGGATCGGGTCCACGCCGGACTTGTTGCGGCAGGAGTCGCGACCGGTCGGGCACTCGTACGCGGGGCTCTTCTCGGCCGGGGTGTCGGCGACGTAGTCGCCGTTGCCGTTACAGCCGCCCTGGAAGGTGTGGTAGAGGCCCATCCAGTGGCCCACCTCGTGGGTGGCGGTGTCGCCCTCGTCGTAGTTGGTGGCGGAGCCGCCGGGCAGGGAGGCGTCGAGGAGGACGACGCCGTCCATGGAGGGGCTGGACTTGTAGGACGAGGGGAAGGTGGCCCAGCCGAGCAGGCCGCCGCCGAGGTTGGCCGTGTAGACGTTCAGCGTGCCGGCGTCGCCCTTGCGGAGGGTCTGCTTCATCTGCTTCTCGGCGGTGGAGCCGGAGGACAGGTTGTACCAGCTCGCGTTGTCCGTGTAGTCGGTTCCGGCCAGGGAGAACTGGAAGCCCGAGTCCACGTTGCCGCTGCCCTGACCGCTGTAGGCGGCGTTGAGGACGGCCATCTGCTTGCTGATGTCCGTGGAGGTGAGCTTGCCCGTCGAACCGCTGTGGATGACGTGGAAGTAGACCGGGATGTTCACGACGGCGGCGGCCTCGGCGCTGGCGCTGAGCCGGCCGCTGGAGCGGGCGGTCGAAAGCTTCTTCTTCAGGTCGTCGTCCATGGCCTTGGCCTTGGCGGCGGAGACCTCGTTCGGCTCGGCGCCGTGGTCCGCGGCTCCGCGCACCTTGCGGGCGCCGGAGAGCGTGGCCGTACCGTCCGTGCACTCCTCGGCGGAGGCCAGGGTGGCGCCGGCCGGGGCGGCCACCGGGGCGGAGAGGGGAGCAATGGCCAGGGTTCCGGCCATGACGGCGGTGCCCATCAGACGACGTGTCATACGCGGGGATATGCGGACAAGAGCACGCACGGTGACTCCTTGCGGGGGGTTAGGGAGAGGGACTTCCTCGCCACCGCCCGGAGATTACGCGTCCATGTCAGGGGTAGTTGAGCATTGATCAAGCCCAATCATTCGTCGGGCAAATCGGGGCATCGAGAAGAAAAACTTGCGCCGCTTCCGGAGTTTGAGACGTGGACGTAACGAACGAAGTGACGGAGGCGGGTGGTGTGTCCGGATTCGATCGCCGGAACCCGCCACCCGCCGTAGTGATGTGACCTCCTGTTAACAGGAGGGATCATGGCCGAAAATCGACCCTAGGGTGCCGCTCAGTGCACCGGCTGGTACACCCGCTCGACACGCTGCGTTCCGCTGAGCGTGCGGTACGAGCGCACCCAGGACGCCGTCGCGGCCGGGTCGGTCCTGTCGGAGACCTTGTAGTAGTCCATCTGCGAGCGGGCGGCCGTCACGTCGAGCACGCCGTACCCGTGGTGGTCCATGTCCACCCACTTCACGTGGCGGTTGGCCGCCTTCACGGCTCCCGAAGCCAGCACCGAGAGCGTTCCGGGCGCCACGTGCAGCAGGTCGTCCAGGTTGTCCGAGGTGACCGAGGTGACCACGAACTCCGTTGCCGCCGAGGCGGACAGCGGATACGTCGCGGCCTTCACCGGTACGTCGTTGGCCCATGCCATGTGGATGTCGCCGGTCAGGAAGACGGTGTTCCGGATCGCCCGTGCGGTGAGGTGGGCGAGCAGCTCCCCGCGGTCGTCGGTGTAGCCGTCCCACTGGTCGACGTTGACCGCGAGCCCCTCCTTCGGCAGGCCCATCAGCTCCACCAGCGGCTCCATCAGGTACGCCGGCAGGGAGCCGAAGGCGACCGGCGAGATCATCACCGACGTGCCGACCAGTTGCCAGGTCGCGTCCGATCCGGCAAGACCCGCCTTGAGCCAGTCCAGTTGGGCGCGACCCGTGATGCTGCGCTCCGGGTCGTCGACCGAGCCGCTGCCCGCCTTCGCCGGTGCGGAGCGGAAGGAACGGAGGTCGAGCAGGTGCAGGTCGGCCAGTCGGCCGAAGCGCAGCCGGCGGAACACGGTGCCCTCCGTGGAGGTGCGGACCGGCATCCACTCGAAGTACGCCTGCTTCGCGGCGGCCACCCGGGCCGCCCAGTCGCCCTCGGTGCCGGGGGTGTGGTTCTCGGCCCCGCCCGCCCAGGCGTCGTTGGCGAACTCGTGGTCGTCCCAGATAGCGACCACCGGGTGCGCCGCGTGCAGGGCCTGCAGGTCGACGTCCGTCTTGTACTTCCCGTGCCGGGTGCGGTAGTCCGCGAGCGACACGATCTCGTGGCGCGGCTCGTGTTGCCGGACGACGTACTTGGCCTCCGGGTAGGCGCCGCTGGCGTACTCGTAGAGGTAGTCCCCGAGGTGGAGGACCGCGTCCAGGTCGCTGCGGGTGGCGAGGTGGCGGTACGCGGAGAAGTGGCCGGCCTCCCAGTTCGCGCAGGAGACCACGCCGAACCGGACCCCGGGGGCGGCGGAGTCGGCGGCCGGCGCGGTGCGGGTGCGGGCGGTGGGGGAGACGGCCGTGCCCGCGGTGAACCGGAACCAGTAGGCGGTGGCCGGTCGAAGGCCCCGGACGTCGGCCTTCACGGTGTGGTCGGAGGAGGCGCTCGCCGTGGCGGTGCCGGAGGCGACGACCCGGGTGAACGAGCGGTCTTCGGCCAGCTCCCAACCGACCTGGACGTCCGGGCCGAGGCCGGACCCGGGCACGGCGTCGGGGGTGGGGGTGACGCGCGTCCAGAGCAGGACGCCGTCGGGCAGCGGGTCGCCGGAGGCGACGCCGTGGAGGAAGGCGGGCGCGAGGGCGTCCGCGAGGGCGGGGGAGGCCGCGCCGAGCAGGGCGGGTGCGGCGACGGCGGTACCGGCCGCGGCCTTGACGACGGCGCGGCGGGTGGGGGCGAAAGATATGAGGCGACTGGTCACGGGCAGTCAGATTACTGACGGGTACGCCCTTGGGGCAGGCGAAAACCGGAAGTTCGCCCAGTCGTCGCCCTGGAGACGCTTCGGCCTCCGCTGGAGGCCCGACGCGTGCCTCCCGACCCCTTCGACCTGGGAAGACGGCTTCCCGGACGACGGCTCCCGGGCCGACAGCGGCGTCGGAGCGCCAGGTCGGGCACCGCCGAGAATCGGCCACTTCTGTTGTGGGTCGAACCGGGGGCACCGCTGGGAACCGGCCACTTCTGCTGCGGGCCGAACCCGGTGGTGCCCCCGGTTCGGGCCGGGGGCACGGGCCGGCGGTCAGGCCTTGAGGGCCGCGTCGATCGCCGTGTTGAACTGGGCCACCGTCATCGGCGGGCTGTCGGTGCCCTCGGCCGTGACCGGCTTGCCGTCCATCTTCAGGGTCGGGGTGCCCTGCACGCCGCTCTCGTCGAAGGCCTGGGACATCTTCATCGCCCAGGCGTCGAACGTGCCTTCCTCGACGTTCTTCTTGAAGGCGGCGTTGCCCTTGAGCGCCGGGACGGAGTCCGCCACCTCCAGGAGGTACGAGTCCTTGGCGAACTTGTCGTCCTTCTCCTCCGGGTGGAACTGCGCCGAGTAGAGGGCGGACTTGTACTTCAGGAAGGCGTCCGGGCTGACGTCCAGCGCGGCGCCGAGGGCCGAGAGGGCGTTCTTCGAGCCCTCGCCCGGGATGCCGTTGTCGATGAAGGTGGCACCCACGTACTTGATCTTGTACTTGCCGGTCTCGACGTCCTTCTCGACGGTGGAGCCCACGTTCTGCTCGAAGGTCGCGCAGACCGGGCAGCGCGAGTCCTCGTACAGCTCCAGGGTCTTCTTCGCGGAGTCCTTGCCGATGACGACGGTGGTGCCGTTGGTGCCGGTGGTGTTCTTCGGCGCGGTCACGGTCTTCGCTTCGGCCGCGGCCTCCCACTGGGAGGGCTTGTTGGCCTGGACGACCGCGTAGCCGATCCCGCCGGCGGCGGCCAGCACGGCCACGGCCGAGACGCCGACGACGAGCTGTCGGCGCATCCGGTCCTTCTTCGCCTGGCGCTCGCGCTCCGCGCGCAGCCGCTCGCGGGCGGCAGCCTTGTTGGCCTGGCTGTTGCGTGCACTCATGATGGTGATCTCCGTGAGGGGTGGGAAGGCAGGGGGGTCGGGATCCGCTCAGACGGGAGCGGGGCCCGGACGCGGTGGCCCCCGCAGTCCGACCGAGTGCACGGGGAAGCGCGTGCGGAACGCCCGGACGCGGCCGGTGCCCCGGCCGACCCGTCGCGGTGCCGGACCGTCGGCCCGGAAGAAGGCCGTCACCACCATCAGCGGCCGGAAGGCGAAGGCCGCGACCGCACGGAGCAGCCGGGCGAGTGCCCGTTCCCCGCCGCGCAACCAGAGCGCCGCCGAGAGCCCCACGCCCACGTGGGCCAGGAGCAGCACCCAGGGCAGTGCCGGGTCAGGGGAGCTGAGCAGCCCCGTGCCGCTCCCGCCGTCCGGAACGACCGCACCGGCCAACCGGGTGCCCACGGCGCCGCCGCAGAACACCTCCACGCCTACCGAGCGCAGCGAACCGGTGACCGGGCCGCCGGCAGGGCCGTAGCAGACCGCCTGACCGCTGGTGAAGAGGGTGTCGGCCGCCAGTTCCAGCGGGACCAGGAGACCGGCGATCGGGCCGAGCCCGCGCTCGCGACCGGCCAGCGCGTACGCCACGGCGAAGACCCCGACCGCGACCGGGGCCACCGTTCCCAGCGGCAGCGGCGCGCGGGAGAGCAGCACGTGGGACGCCACGGACAGCGTCACGACCAGTGCCGTGAAGAACGCCGCCCGCAGCGCCCTCAGCTGCGTTCCTGCCATGTCCATCGTCGTGGAGTGTGCCATGCCGGCCCGTAAGACGTCTCTAAAGGCAGCCTGTGGACGGCCCCCACCGGCGGCTAGAGCCCGGGGATCCGGCCGTTGCGGAAGAGGTCCACGAAGATCTGGTGGTCGGCCCTGGCACGCGCCCCGTAAGCGTGCGCGAAGTCGACCAGGAGCTCGGAGAAGCCCTCCTCGTCGGTGGCGATCGCCGCGTCGATGGCCCGCTCCGTCGAGAACGGCACCAGGGAGTGCCCGCTGGAGTCGTCCGCCGCCGCGTGCATCGTGGCGGTCGCCCGGCCCAGGTCGGCCACGGTCGCCGCGATCTCCCGGGGGTCGTCGATGTCCGACCAGTCGAGGTCCACCGCGTACGGCGACACCTCCGCGACCAGCTGGCCCGTCCCGTCCAGCTCCGTCCAGCCCAGCCACGGGTCGGCGTGCGCCTGGAGGGCGCGCTGCGAGATCACCGTGCGGTGCCCCTCGTGCCGGAAGTACTCCCGCACCGCGGAGTCCGTGACGTGCTGCGAGACCGCGGGGGTCTGCCCCTGCTTCAGGTAGATCACGACGTCGTTCTCCAGCGCGTCGCTGTTTCCCTCCAGCAGGACGTTGTACGAGGGGAGGCCGGCCGAACCGATGCCGATCCCGCGCCGTCCGACGACGTCCTTGACGCGGTAGGTGTCGGGGCGGGCGAGGCTGGATTCCGGCAGCGTCTCCAGATAGCCGTCGAAGGCCTCCAGCACCTTGTACCGGGTGGCCGCGTCCAACTCGATCGTGCCCGGGCCCCCCGAGAAGCGGCGGTCGAAGTCGCGGATCCCGGTCATCGAGTCGAGCAGTTCGAAGCGGGTCCGGGCCCGGGCCGAGCGCAGCGCGCCGAGCAGGGCCCCGCCGGCGGTCTCCAGGGTGAAGGCGGGGACCTCGTCGCCCTTGGCGCCCGTCGCGAGGGCGCGGATCCGCTCCCGGTACGCGCCGGCGCAGATCCGGACGAGTCCGGTGATCTGTTCGTCGCTGAGCGCCTTCGCGTAGCCGATCAGGGCCAGCGAGGCCGCCAGCCGCTTCAGGTCCCAGGTGAAGGGGCCGATGTAGGCCTCGTCGAAGTCGTTGACGTTGAAGACCAGCCGGCCGTTGGCGTCCATGTAGGTGCCGAAGTTCTCGGCGTGGAGGTCACCGTGGATCCAGACCCGGCCGGTCCGCTCGTCCAGGTACGGGCCGCCGTGCGCCTCCCGCGCCAGGTCCGCGTAGAACAGGCACGCCGTGCCCCGGTAGAAGGCGAAGGCCGAGCCCGCCATCTTCCGGAACTTGACGCGGAAGGCCGCGGGGTCGGCGGCGAGGAGCTCGCCGAAGGCGGTGTCGAAGACGGCGAGGACGTGCTCGCCGCGCTCGGCCGCTGTGGACTGCGGGACCGACATCGAAGGGCCTCCTGTACGGACGACGGATTCATGAGGAATGGGACGTGTGTTCCCGGTCTCCCCGGGCGCGACGGTACCCCCGAGTGCCCGCGATCTGTCAGTCCGCCGACGTAGACTTCCACGCTGTCCCCCCAGAAATTCATCGGAGGCATCCCGCCGTGACCAAGCCGCCCTTCACGCACCTCCACGTCCACACCCAGTACTCGCTGCTGGACGGTGCCGCGCGGCTGAAGGACATGTTCAACGCGTGCAACGAGATGGGCATGACCCACATCGCGATGTCCGACCACGGCAACCTGCACGGGGCGTACGACTTCTTCCACTCGGCGAAGAAGGCCGGGGTCACCCCGATCATCGGCATCGAGGCGTACGTGGCGCCCGAGTCCCGCCGGAACAAGCGGAAGATCCAGTGGGGCCAGCCGCACCAGAAGCGGGACGACGTCTCCGGCTCCGGCGGTTACACCCACAAGACCATCTGGGCGGCGAACGCCACCGGACTCCACAACCTCTTCAAGCTCTCCTCCGACGCGTACGCCGAGGGCTGGCTGCAGAAGTGGCCCCGGATGGACAAGGAGACCATCTCCCAGTGGTCCGAGGGCCTGATCGCCTCCACCGGCTGCCCCTCGGGCGAGCTGCAGACCAGGCTCCGGCTCGGCCAGTTCGACGAGGCCCTGAAGTCGGCCTCCGAGTACCAGGACATCTTCGGCAAGGACCGGTACTTCCTGGAGCTGATGGACCACGGCATCGAGATCGAGCACCGGGTCCGCGACGGCCTCCTGGAGATCGGCAAGAAGCTCGGCATCCCGCCGCTGGTCACCAACGACTCGCACTACACCTATGCGCACGAGGCGACCGCCCACGACGCCCTGCTCTGCATCCAGACCGGCAAGAACCTCTCCGACCCGGACCGCTTCAAGTTCGACGGCACCGGCTACTATCTGAAGTCCACGGACGAGATGTACGCCGTCGACTCCTCGGACGCCTGGCAGGAGGGCTGCCGCAACACCCTCCTGGTCGCCGAGCAGGTCGACACCACCGGCATGTTCGTCGAGAAGAACCTCATGCCGAAGTTCGACATCCCGGAGGGCTACACCGAGGTCACCTGGTTCCGCGAGGAGACCATGCGGGGCATGCACCGCCGGTTCCCGAACGGGATTCCGGAGGACCGCATGAAGCAGGTCGAGTACGAGATGGACACCATCATCTCGATGGGCTTCCCCGGCTACTTCCTCGTCGTCGCCGACTTCATCATGTGGGCCAAGAAGCAGGGCATCGCGGTCGGCCCCGGCCGTGGCTCCGCGGCCGGCTCGATCGTCGCGTACGCCATGGGCATCACCGACCTCGACCCCATTCCGCACGGCCTGATCTTCGAGCGCTTCCTCAACCCCGAGCGCATCTCCATGCCCGACGTCGACATCGACTTCGACGAGCGTCGGCGCGTCGAGGTGATCCGCTACGTCACCGAGAAGTACGGCTCCGACAAGGTCGCCATGATCGGCACCTACGGCAAGATCAAGGCCAAGAACGCGATCAAGGACTCCGCCCGCGTCCTCGGTTACCCGTACGCGATGGGCGACCGGCTCACCAAGGCCATGCCCGCCGACGTCCTCGGCAAGGGCATCGACCTCAACGGCATCACGGACCCCTCCCACCCGCGCTACAGCGAGGCGGGCGAGATCCGGGCGATGTACGAGAACGAGCCGGACGTGAAGAAGGTCATCGACACCGCCCGCGGCGTCGAGGGCCTGGTCCGCCAGATGGGCGTGCACGCCGCCGGCGTGATCATGTCCAGCGAGCCGATCGTCGACCACGCGCCGATCTGGGTGCGGCACACCGACGGCGTCACCATCACCCAGTGGGACTACCCGAGCTGCGAATCGCTCGGCCTGCTCAAGATGGACTTCCTCGGCCTGCGCAACCTGACGATCATGGACGACGCCGTCAAGATGGTGAAGTCCAACAAGGGGATCGACATCGATCTCCTGGCGCTGCCGCTCGACGACGCCAAGACCTTCGAACTGCTCCAGCGCGGTGACACCCTCGGCGTCTTCCAGTTCGACGGCGGCCCCATGCGCTCGCTGCTGCGGCTGATGAAGCCCGACAACTTCGAAGACATCTCCGCCGTGTCCGCCCTGTACCGGCCGGGCCCGATGGGCATGAACTCGCACACGAACTACGCCCTGCGCAAGAACGGCCAGCAGGAGATCACCCCGATCCACCCCGAGCTGGAGAAGCCGCTCGAAGAGGTGCTCGCGGTCACCTACGGCCTGATCGTCTACCAGGAGCAGGTGCAGAAGGCGGCCCAGATCATCGCCGGCTACTCGCTCGGCGAGGCCGACATCCTCCGCCGCGTCATGGGCAAGAAGAAGCCCGAGGAGCTGGCGAAGAACTTCACCATCTTCCAGGCCGGAGCGCAGAAGAACGGCTACAGCGACGAGGCCATCCAGGCCCTCTGGGACGTCCTGGTCCCCTTCGCCGGCTACGCCTTCAACAAGGCGCACTCCGCCGCGTACGGCCTGGTCTCCTACTGGACCGCCTACCTCAAGGCCAACCACCCCGCCGAGTACATGGCGGGGCTGCTCACCTCGGTCAAGGACGACAAGGACAAGTCCGCGGTCTATCTGAACGAGTGCCGCCGCATGGGCATCAAGGTCCTGCCGCCCAACGTCAACGAGTCCGAGTCCAACTTCGCCGCCCAGGGCGACGACGTGATCCTCTTCGGCCTCTCCGCCGTCCGGAACGTCGGTTCCAACGTCGTCGAGTCGATCATCAAATCGCGCAAGGCCAAGGGGAAGTACTCCTCCTTCCCTGACTTCCTCGACAAGGTGGAAGCCGTCGTCTGCAACAAGCGGACCGTCGAGTCGTTGATCAAGGCCGGCGCCTTCGACGAGATGGGTCACACCCGCAAGGGCCTGGTCGCCCACCACGAGCCCATGATCGACAACGTGGTGGCCGTCAAGCGCAAGGAGGCCGAGGGGCAGTTCGACCTGTTCGGCGGGATGGGCGACGACGCGAGCGACGAGCCCGGCTTCGGCCTCGACGTCGAGTTCTCCGACGTCGAGTGGGAGAAGTCGTACCTGCTCGCGCAGGAGCGCGAGATGCTGGGCCTCTACGTCTCCGACCACCCGCTCTTCGGCATCGAGCACGTCCTGTCCGACAAGACGGACGCGGCGATCTCCCAGCTGACCGGCGGCGAGCACTCCGACGGCGCCGTCGTCACCATCGGCGGCATCATCTCCGGGCTCCAGCGGAAGATGACCAAGCAGGGCAACGCCTGGGCGATCGCCACCGTGGAGGACCTGGCCGGCTCCATCGAGTGCATGTTCTTCCCCGCCACGTACCAGTTGGTCTCCACCCAGCTCGTCGAGGACACGGTCGTCTTCGTCAAGGGGCGGCTCGACAAGCGCGAGGACGTGCCCCGGTTGGTCGCCATGGAGCTGATGGTCCCCGACCTGTCGAACGCCGGGACCAACGCCCCGGTGGTCCTCACCATCCCGACGGTGAAGGTCACCCCGCCGATGGTCAGCAGGCTCGGCGAGATCCTCAAGCACCACAAGGGCAACACCGAGGTGCGCATCAAGCTCCAGGGGCCCCGCACCACGACCGTGCTCAGGCTCGACCGACACCGGGTGCAGCCCGACCCGGCACTCTTCGGTGACCTGAAGGTGTTGCTCGGACCCTCCTGCCTGGCCGGCTGAGCCGGTCCTGCCCACGCGCAAGGGGCGCGCCCGGCGGCACGGGCGCGCCCCTTTTCCGTTGGGGCCGGGTGTGAGTTGTGGCCGAA
>NZ_JBHYMF010000229.1:0-9947 GCF_042742855.1 Streptomyces sp. NPDC058877
GATTCCCGGGGCCCACGGCGCACGAGCGGCTAGCTCCAGCTGGCGTGGAGCGGCTTGCCCTCGGCGTAGCCGGCGGCGGACTGGATGCCGACCACGGACTTCTCCTCGAACTCGGCGAGCGAGGCGGCACCGGCGTAGGTGCAGGAGGAACGGACGCCCGCGATGATCGAATCGATCAGGTCCTCGACGCCCGGACGCTGCGGGTCGAGGAACATGCGCGAGGTGGAGATGCCCTCCTCGAACAGCGCCTTGCGGGCACGGTCGTACGCGGACTCCTCGGAGGTCCGGTTCTTGACGGCGCGGGCCGAAGCCATGCCGAACGACTCCTTGTAGAGCCGGCCGTTGGCGTCCTGCTGGAGGTCGCCCGGGGACTCGTACGTGCCGGCGAACCAGGAACCGATCATCACGTTGGACGCACCAGCGGCGAGCGCCATGGCGACGTCGCGCGGATGACGGACGCCACCGTCGGCCCAGACGTGCTTGCCGTACTTCCTCGCCTCGGCGGCGCACTCCAGGACGGCGGAGAACTGCGGGCGCCCGACGCCGGTCATCATGCGGGTGGTGCACATCGCACCGGGGCCGACACCGACCTTGATGATGTCCGCGCCCGCTTCGACGAGGTCCTTGACGCCCTCGGCGGCGACGATGTTGCCCGCGACGATCGGCACCTGCGGGTCGAGCGCCCGCACCGTGCGGATCGCGCTGATCATCGACTCCTGGTGGCCGTGCGCCGTGTCGATGACGAGGGTGTCGACACCCGCGTCGAGCAACTGCTTGGCCTTGCCCGCCACGTCGCCGTTGATGCCGACGGCAGCGGCGATCCGCAGCTTGCCGTCCTTGTCGACGGCCGGGCTGTAAAGGGTCGCGCGCAGGGCGCCCTTGCGGGTGAGGATGCCGACCAGCTTGCCCTCGGCGTCCACCGCGGGGGCGTAGCGGCGGTTGGCCGCGTCGAGGGTGTTGAAGGCCTCGCGCGGGTCGATGTCGGCGTCCAGGAGCAGCAGGTCCTTGGACATGACCTCGGAGAGCTGGGTGAAGCGGTCCACGCCGGAGAGGTCCGCATCGGTGACGACGCCGACCGGGCGGCGGTTCTCGTCGACGACGACACCGGCGTCGTGGGCGCGCTTGGGCAGCAGGGACAGCGCGTCGGCGACGGTCTGGTGCGGCTCCAGGACGATCGGGGTGTCGAGCACGTGGTGACGGCTCTTCACCCATCCGATGACGTCGGTGACGACCTCGATCGGGATGTCCTGCGGGATGACGACCAGCCCGCCGCGGCGGGCGACGGTCTCGGCCATCCGACGGCCGGCGATGGCGGTCATGTTCGCCACGACGAGCGGGATCGTCGTCCCGGTTCCGTCCGGCGAGGAGAGGTCCACCGCCTGGCGGGAACCGACGGCCGAGCGGCTCGGCACCATGAACACATCGTCGTACGTCAGGTCGTAGGGCGGCTTGACGTCATTGAGGAAACGCACGTGCTGACATCCCAGTCGTTCGGATCGGCCCCTAGGCATTTCAGCCAGGGGAAAAAGCACGTAGTTCATTGTCCCACGCCGGTACGCATACCAGCCCCGGGCTGATCCTCCGAGGCTTACGACAGGCGCTTCGTGCGATCCTCCGAAGGAGTGCCGAGGGCGAGGAGGACGGAGAGGCCGCTGGGGCTCTCGTCGACGGCCGTGGCGAAGACCTCCTGGGCCGTCCGCCACTCGCGCGGGTGGGTCTCCGCGTACCCCTGCCAGCCGGTCACGACGAGGGTGACGGGTTCGGGCAGGTCGCCGAGGCAGTCCGCGAGGGCGTCCCAGTTGCGACCGAACCAGTCGGGCAGGGCGAGCACCTCGGTGACGCGGTCCATGAACACGGCCTTGTCCGTGACTCCGGACAGGTCCAGCAGCACGGGGTCCTCATGCCTCATCGGCGACCACCTCCCGGAAGGTCGCGTAGTGGTCCGCGGTGTAGTAGGCCTCGCCGTTCCCTCCGGTCACGATCCGGCGGGCCCCCCGATCGCGCTCGCCGGGAGTCTTCACGGTGTACTCGTGGTAGTAGCCCCGCACCTCCCGGGGCAGCAACCGCTCGAAGTTCGAGAAGACGGCGCCGTCCTTGGCGTAGGGGAAGGGACCGCCCCGTGCGATGAGGTCGAGGGTCCTGCGCGCCTCGGGCGGCAGCTCCGACGTCCGCACGACGGGGAGTCCGGAAGCCCCGACGCCGGTGGCTGCCGTGGGGGTGCGGGGAGCGGTCGGGGCGGCACCGCCACCGGCCGAGGAGCACCCGGCCAGGAAGACGGCGAGGACGAGCGCGAGGAGCACGCGCAGGGGCCGGAGCAACATGCCCTGAACATACCGTCACGGAACGGCTCCGGCCCCTCGCCGACGGACGGCGGCGCTCAACTGCCGTCGGGGTCCTTGCGGTCGAGCGCCGGGTGCGTGCCCGGGTTGGACTGGGTCAGCAGGTAGTCCGCCGCGGCACGGTCCGTGACCAGGCTGGTGACGAGGCCGGAGCGGAGCACCGCACCGATCGCCGCCGCCTTGCGCTGGCCGCCCGCGATCGCGACGACCTCGGGGATCCGGCGGAGCCGATCCGCCTCGACGGTGATGCAGCGCTCGCCGAGGTCACGGCCGACCCGGCGCCCCTCGGCGTCGAAGAGGTGGGCGGACATCTCGGCGGCGACGCCCAGTGAGGCGTAGTGGGCGCGCTCGGCGTCGGAGAGCATGTCGTGCACGGTCGAGATGCCCGGCTCCCAGGAGCCGATGGAGACGCAGGCCACGGTCACCTTGTCGAAGTACTCGAAGGCACGCGCGATGCCGGTCTGGCTGCGCAGGGCGGCGGCCGTCGCCGGGTCGGGCAGCAGCATGGGCGCGTAGATGGGGTGGGCTTCCCCGCCCGAGACCTGGGCGGCGCGGCGCACCGCTTCGACCGAGCCGCGCTCGGCGGTCCCGGCGTCGTACACTCCGGTGAGCTGGACGACGGTGCAGGGCGGCAGGCGGTCGAGGGCCGCCGCCATGTGGATGGTGGAGCGGCCCCAGGCCAGGCCGAGGACGTCGCCCTCGGTGACCAGCTCGCCGAGCAGGTCGGCCGCGACCTCTCCGAGGTTCTCCGGGTCGGGGGACTCGTCGGCACCCTCCGCCGGGGACTCCACGACGACCGCGTGCCGCAGTCCGTAGCGGGCCCGCAGCGCGTCGGAGCGCTCGGCGTCCAGCTCGGCTGGTACGCGGATCTCGATCCGCACGAGATCGCGCTCCAGGGCGGTCTCCAGGACCCGGGCCACCTTGAAGCGGCTCACGCCGAACTCCTCGGCGATCTGGATCTTGGACTTGCCCTCGAGGTAGAAGCGGCGGGCCATGGCCGCCGCCTGCACCAGCTCCGCGGGGCCCATCCGCAGGGCTGATCGTCCCGCCGACATTCCCGCCACCGCGATCTCCTCACTGCTGTTCACGTACCGCTGCTGTTCACACTTTGGACTCGCCGTCCATCCTGTCAGATGCGGCGGGCCTTGATCAGTCCTGTCGACGGCCCGACGGACCGCGTTCATCCACCGGAAGCTCAGTGGCCACACGCCCACGCGGCAGAGGCCGTCGCCGCCTCCGCGCGAGCCCGGAGCGAGGCGACGGCACCAGCCGGATCCGCCGCTCCGTACACCGCGGAACCGGCGACGAAGACGTCGGCGCCGGCCTCGGCACACCGCTCGATCGTGGACTCGGACACCCCTCCGTCGACCTGGAGCCACAGCTCCAGGCCGTGCTTGGAGATCAGTTCACGGGTGCGACGGATCTTGGGCAGCATGATGTCGAGGAAGGCCTGCCCGCCGAAGCCCGGCTCGACGGTCATGATGAGCAGCATGTCGAGCTCGGGGAGCAGGTCCTCGTAGGGCTCGATCGGAGTGGCCGGCTTGAGCGCCATCGAGGCGCGCGCCCCCTTGGCCCGGATCTCCCGGGCCAGCCGCACCGGTGCGGCAGCCGCCTCGACGTGGAAGGTCACCGATCCCGCGCCGGCCTCCACGTACTGGGGGGCCCAGCGGTCGGGGTCCTCGATCATCAGGTGGCAGTCGAGCGGGGTGTCCGTCGCACGGGCCAGCGACTCCACGATCGGCACGCCCAGCGTCAGGTTGGGCACGAAGTGGTTGTCCATCACGTCGACGTGCAACCAGTCGGCCCCGCCGACCGCCTTCGCCTCATCGGCGAGCCGAGCGAAGTCCGCGGACAGAATGCTGGGATTGATCTGCGCCATGTGCCAAGCCTCCCACGTTCTTGGACACTTCTTTGCCGCTGGGCGGTTCCGATTCCGGTCCAGACCACTTTCGGTACGAAGTGACGAGCCCAGGACCCGTACGGACCGGGAGATTACGGTCAGTCGATCGAGGGGAGGGCGACCGAACGGTCAGCCGGTTCGGCGCAGCAGCGCCAGGTACATGGCGTCCGTGCCGTGCAGATGCGGCCACAGCTGCACGTCCGGCCCCTCGCCGAGCGCCGGAACGCCGGGCATCAGCGGGCGGGCGTCGATCAGCTCGGCGCCGCCCACCTTCTTCAGGACGTCGTCGACGACCACCCGGGTCTCGGCCAGGTGCGGCGAACAGGTCGCGTACCCCACCACGCCACCGACGCGCACGGCCCGCAGGGCCTCGGTGAGCAGGGCCCGCTGGAGCGGGGCGAAGGCGTCCAGGTCCTCGGGACGGCGGCGCCAGCGGGCCTCGGGACGGCGACGCAGGGCTCCGAGCCCCGAGCAGGGCACGTCCATGAGGACCCGGTCGAAGGAGCCAGGACGCCACGGCGGGCGGGTGCCGTCGGCGGCGATCACCTGGTAGGGGCCGGGGTTGCCGGCCAGGGCGCGCTCCACGAGACGGGCGCGGTGCGGCTGCTTCTCGGAGGCGAGCAGCGCGGCCCCCCGCTCGGAGGCGAGGGCCGCGAGGAGCGCGGCCTTGCCGCCGGGCCCTGCACAACCGTCGAGCCAGCGGTCGTCGGCACCGTCCAGGGGGGCGTTCGCCAGGGCGATCGCCACCAGCTGGCTCCCCTCGTCCTGGACCCCCGCCCGCCCCTCCTTCACCGCCCCGATGGCACCGGGCTCACCGCCCTCGACCATCCGCAGGGCGTACGGCGACCAGCGGCCCGGCAGGGTCTCGGTGGCCGCGGCGAGCTCCTCGGTGGTGGAACGACCGGGCCGGGCGACGAGGGTGACCTCGGGGCGCTCGTTGTCCGCTTCCAGGAGGTCCTCGATCCCTGCGCGACCACCGCCGAGGGAGTCCCACAGCGCCGAAACGACCCAGCGGGGGTGCGAGTGGACGACGGCGAGGTGGTCCTCGGCGTCCGCCTCGTACGGCGGGGCCACCTGCTGCACCCAGGTGTCGAGGTCCTGCTGCGAGATCTTCCGGAGCACCGCGTTCACGAACTTGGCCCGGCCGTCGCCCAGCACCACCCGGGCCAGCTCGACGCTGGCGGAGACGGCGGCGTGGGTCGGGATCCGGGTGCCGAGGAGTTGGTGGGCGCCGAGCGAGAGGACGTCGAGGACGGGCGGGTCGACCTCGCGCAGCGGCCGGTCCACACAGGCCGCGATGATCGCGTCGTAGGTGCCCTGCCGGCGCAGCGTCCCGTACACGAGCTCGGTCGCGAGCGCTGCGTCCCGTCCGTCGAAGTCGCCCTTCTCCCGGGCCTTCTTCAAGAGCGGCGGCAGCACCAGGTTCGCGTAGGCGTCCCGCTCGTCCACCGCCCTCAACGCCTCGAAGGCAAGCATCCGGACGGGGTCCTTCTGGGGCCGCCGGTAGGGCTTGTGGGGACGACGACGTGCCTGCTCGCTCAAAAGGTGCTCCGCGTGACGTGCTGAAGAGGGCCGAACGCTCCCAGCCTACGTCGCCCGCGGAGCCGCCCGCGCCTACGCTCCCAGCCGCTCACCGGGGGCGATGCGCACCCCGCGGGCCCAGTCGGCGGCCTTCATCGGCTTCTTGCCCTGGGGCTGCACCCAGAGCAGTTCGACGGCGTACGAGCCGGTGCCCGCGTAGACGTTGTTCTTGCCGGCGGCGAGTTCGCCCGGGGCGAGGTCGGTGCGGTCCGGCAGGGGGGTGACCTGGATCAGCTTGAGGCGCTCTCCGCGGAAGACCGTCCAGGCACCGGGGGCGGGGGTGCAGCCGCGGACCACGCGGTCCACCCGGAGCGCGGGCGCGGCGAAGTCGACGTGGGCGTCCTCCACCTGGATCTTGGGGGCGAGGGTGATGCCCTCGACGGGCTGCGGCACGGCCTGGAGCGCACCGTCCTCGATGCCGTCCATGGTCGCGGCGAGCAGGCCCGCACCCGCGAAGGCGAGCCGGGTGAGCAGGTCGCCGCTGGTGTCCGTGGGACGGATGTCCTCGGTGACGACCCCGTAGACCGGGCCGGAGTCGAGGCCCTCCTCGATCAGGAAGGTGGAGGCGCCCGTCACCTGGTCGCCGGCCATCAAGGAGTGCTGCACGGGCGCGGCACCGCGCCAGGCGGGCAGGAGCGAGAAGTGCAGGTTGACCCAGCCGCGGGCGGGGATGTCGAGGGCGACCTTCGGCAGCAGGGCGCCGTAGGCGACGACCGGGCAGCAGTCCGGAGCGATCTCCCGCAACCGGGCGAGGAAGTCCTCGTCGCGGGGCCTGGCCGGCTTCAGGACCTCGATCCCGGCCTCCTCCGCCCGCTGGGCCACCGGGCTGGCGACGAGCCGCCGACCGCGCCCCGCCGGGGCGTCCGGTCGGGTGACCACGGCGGCCACCTCGTGCCGCCCGGAGGCGAGCAGGGCGTCCAGGGCGGGAACGGCGACCTCGGGGGTGCCTGCGAAGACGAGCTTCATGGGGGGCGACTGCCTGTCTCTCCGGGGGCGTTGTGGGCGACGCACCAGTCTAGGCGGGACCTCACGAGGGGGCGTACGGGAGGACGAGCGCCCTGCGCATATGCGTCTACGCCCCCGCACCGTGACCCAACTCCCGGTGGCGCGTTGGTCAAGAGAGATTGACCGAATCGGGTCGCTGTTCCCTCCTCCGGCGGCCCGCCCCCTTGATGCCGGTTCGAGAGGCTTTCACATGGCCGAACACGCAGCCCACGACGCCCAAGCCCGGGCGAGCCTGCACCTGCTGGTGCGGGACATCGAGCGGGTCCGGCGGCAGGTGGACGCACTGCGCACGCTCACGGCCCAGCTGGGCAACGTCTACCGACCTCGCCGCTCCGGCCCGTCGACGGGCTTCGTCGTCTACGGGCGCGCGCCAGCCCCGACCGTACGGCTCGCCCAGGAGCTGCGGGACAGCGTCGAGACCCTGGTGACCGCCGCGGTGGACTTCGACCGCTCGCTCGGATTCTCCTGGGACGCGGTGGGCTCCGCGCTCGGGGTCACCAAGCAGGCCGTCCACCGCCGTTACGGCGCCCGGCGCGCGCCCCAGCAGGGCGCGGCCGTGGAGCAGGACCAGACGGTGGAGGCCGGTGCACCCCGTACGCTCCCCTCGGTACCCGCCGCCCGCTCGATGCCGCCCCAGCCCACCTCGGGCAGCTCCGCCCTCCGCGAGGACACCCGCGCCTCGGCCCTCCCCGGCCCGCGCAGCGGCTGATCGCCGAGGGCCCGCGGACAGCACGGCCGCCCACCCCGCTAAGGGGGCCGGGCGGTCGCGGTGCGTCCGGGCGCGCCCCCTCAGCCGATGTCCGGAGGGTCGATGCGGATCCGTACCGGCTCCGCTCCGCCGCGTGCCAGCCGTGCCGCCCGGGCCTGCTTCAGGGCCGCCGCCAGGGCCGCGCCGCTGCCCCGCGGGACCCGGACCAGGGCCCGGTCCCACTGCTCGCCCGCCGGCGGGTCGCCCGGCCTGCGAGGACCTCCGGAGCGGACGACGGGCAGCGGCACGGGCCCGAGCACTTCGGCACTGGCGGGCAGCCCGGCCGTCGCCAGGAAGCCCTCGACGGCCGCCGGCGGTCCGGTCACGGCCGCCATCCGGGAGACCGGAGGAAAGCCCAGCTCGGCCCGCTCGGCCAGCTCGCGCTGGGCGTGCCCGACCGGGTCCCAGCGGACGAGCGCCTGCACCGGACGGAGCGTCGGCTCGGCGACCACGACGACCGTGCCGCCCTCGGCCTGCCCCCGGACCAGGGAGGCCGCATCGATCCAGCGGCGCAGCGCCTCCTCTCCGGCACGCAGGTCGGGACGGCCGAGCATGGCCCAGCCGTCGAGGAGCAGCGCGGCCGCGTAGCCGCCCTCGGCGACGGGTTCGGCCCCGGGCGTGGAGACGACGAGCGCGGGGCGACCGGGCACGCTGTCGAGGACGTGATCACGCCCGGAGGTCCGTACCGGAACTGCGGGAAAGGCCCGGCCGAGTTCCTCCGCGGTCCGTCGCGCGCCCACGATCTGGGCCCGCAGCCGGACGGAACCGCATTCCGCACAGTGCCAGTCGTCGGCGCCGCGTCCGCACCAGCCACAGCGCAGTTCCTGCTGCTCGGGGGCTTCCAGGGGGCCGGCGCAGTGTCGGCAGCGGGCGGGTGTGCGGCATCGCTCGCACGCCAGTCGCGGCACGTACCCCCGGCGGGGGACCTGTACGAGGACCGGTCCGGTCCGGAGCCCCTCCCGTACGGTCTGCCAGGCGAGCGAGGGCAACCGGGCGGCGCGCGCGGCCTCGTCCCGGGCGAGTTCGCCGTCACCCACCGTACGGATCAGGGGGGCCGCCTTGCGGACTTCCTCCCGCCCCGGTCTGAGCGGCTTCGCCCAGCCGGATTCGACGAGCTGGGCGGCCTCGACGGTGCAGCTCGGAGAGCCGAGGAGGAAGGCGCAACGGTCGCGGGCGGCGCGCAGGAGCAGCACCTCGCGCGCGTGGGGCTGGGGGGCGTGCGGCTCGCTGTGGCTGCCGTCGCCGTCGTCCCAGATGACGGCGAGCCCGAGGTCCCGCACGGGAGCGAACATCGCCGCCCTGGTGCCGACGACGGCCCGCACGGCGCCACGCCGCACGGCGAGCCACTGCGCGTACCTCTTCTCGGGGCCCGCCTCGGCGGTCAGCAGCGCGTGCCGCCCCTCCCCCAGGATCCCGGTCAGCGCCGCGTCGACCCGGCCGGCGGCCCGCCCGTCGGGGACGACGACGAGGGCGCCCCGCCCGGAGGCGAGGACGGCGGCGACGGCCCGGGCGATCTCCTGGGCCCAGTGGGGCCCCGGTAGAGCGCTCCACACGGCGCGGGGAGTCCCGCCGTGCGCGAGGGAGTCCAGGAAGGCCGGTCCGCGCTCGTACCGCGCCCAGCTCCCCGGCTCCGGCGGCCCGGGCAGCGGCAGCGGTTCCGGTGAGGGGCGGGATTCGGCGCGGGCGCTGCGCGGCGGCACTGCGAGCTGGAGCACGTCGGCGAGGCTTCCCGCGTAGCGGTCGGCGACGGCCCGGGCGAGGCCGAGCAGTTCGGGTCCGAGCACCGGCTCGGGCGAGACGACGTCGGCGAGCGCGGCCAGCGGCCCGGAGTAGTCCGAAGCGGCCCGGCGCTCGACGAGGAACCCGTCGATGAGCCGACCGCCTTCGCGTCGCCCGTTCTTCACCTGGTGGGCGCCCGCGCCGAAGCGCACCCGGACCCTGACCCCGGGCCGGGCTGCCCCGTCCAACTCCTCGGGGACCGCATAGTCGAAGAACTGGTCGAGGTGGAGGGCGCCCTTGTTGACGACGACCCGGGCGACCGGCAGCTCCTTGGCCAGCGCAGCCCCCCGCCAGGTCCGCGGCTTGGCCCGCGGCACCTTGGCCTTCCGCACGGTCTCCCGGATGAGCGCGAGCTGCTCGGGCTCCTCGTGCTTCTCGTTGTCGCTGCTCACGGCCCCATACCTACCAGACGTCACCGACAGCCGGACACGACCGAAGCCCGGCACCCCGTGAGGGGGCGGGGCTTCGGTCGAGTGCGTCCCGCTTACAGGCCTGCGGCCTTCTTCAGCGCGTCCACGCGGTCCGTGCGCTCCCAGGTGAAGTCCGGCAGCTCGCGGCCGAAGTGGCCGTAGGCGGCGGTCTGGGAGTAGATCGG
>NZ_JBHYMF010000230.1:0-9910 GCF_042742855.1 Streptomyces sp. NPDC058877
GCCCTCAGCCGTGTGTCGACGTCCTGGGTGCGGTTCTTCCCTCTTCCGTACTAGAGGCCCCTGCGGGGCCCCGGCGGCAGTGCTGCCGGAGCCTGCGGGGGCTGGGCCGACCACACGGGCGGATGCGGTGCCGCGTACCGGTGGCCCTGCCCGTACACGCCGGTTCTCAAAACCGTGCCGAAGGCCCGGAAGCCCAGTTCCTCCTCGCCGCTGCGGTCGCCCGGCAGGGTGCGGAACGACCTGCGGTACTCCGAGTACAGGGCGTCGTAGATCGGCGTGGGCGAGGGGCCCGCCGAGACTCCCTGCGCAGGGCGCATCGAAGGGATCTGGCTCGGATACGGCTGGAGGAACGGGTCGTATGGGTGCACATAGGTGCCAACGACCCGGCCGCCCGTCGGATGCGGTCGGTTCTCGGAAAGGGGGGCGCTCCGGGGACGTGGCACGGTCGGGACGTCCGACCCCGCCCCGGGAGGCTCCGGTCGCCCTATGCCGAGCCCGCCGTCTCCCATCAGGTGCCGGCCAGCGGCATCGCGGCGGCCACCAGACGGCCGTTCGCCGCGGCCTTCTCCAGGGCGTCGCGCAGCAGGTCCTCGCGCGGCTGCTGGCCGATCGAGCCCACCGGGGCGGCGAAGACCAGGACCGTGTGCGACTTGTTCGCCGCCGTGCGCCAGCCCTCGGTGACCTGGAGCGGCTGGTGGGCCTGCCACCACGCGGCCTGCCCCGCACCGCCCGGACCCGGCTGGAGGACGGAGTGCAGCTGCCCCATCGCGACCAGGACGGACCAACCCGGCAGCACCGCCGGTCGCTCGTCGAGGCTCGTCACCGGCTGGAAGCCCTGCTCGGCGAGGAGCGGCAGGAATTCGTCGGTGAGGCCGTCCGAGCCCGGTCGGGCCACCGGGGCGGTCGGCTCCACCACCAGCGCCGGGTGCAGCTCGCCCTCGATCAGGACGAGACCGCTGGTGACCCCGAGCACCGCCTGTTCGGGGTGGGAGGCGGAGAGGGCGTCGGCGGCGTTCGAGGCGGTGATGGAGGCGACGGCGCCCTGGAGCTGCTCCTCGGCGACCCGGACGACCTGCGAGGGGATGCAGCTGGCGTGGGCGAACGCGAGCACCGCGGTCTCCTCGCCGACGAACAGGACCGTGCTGGTGCGCTCCTGGTCGGAGTCGCCCGGTGTGCGGCAGGAGGTGCAGTCGTAACTGCCCGGGGCGTTGTCGCCGGCCAGCAGCCGGTCGGCTTCTTCGTCGCCGATCTCGGTGCGTACGTCCTCGCTGACGTCGAGCATGCGCGGCACGGGGGACTCCCTGGACTCGGTGCGGGGGACGCCGGGCCGTTTCCCGAGCGCCTCATGCCGAGTTCAACGGGTCAGGCTCGGCCGGGGTCACGCGCGGATGCGGGGCAAGTTGCCGGTGGCGTGTGCGAGGGGCCGCATGACTCCGACCGGGTGGGATGTGAACGGTGTTCCGCGCGGCACGGACCGGGGCCGTCGAGGGGCTGCCTAGCCTGCCCCGATGTCGAAGATCCGATTTTGGACGTCCGGTTCCCTGGTGGCGGCGTCCACGGTGGCGCTGCTCGCCCTGGCTCCGGTGCCCGCCCAGGCGCGTGACGCGTCTCCCGCTCCGGTGGACGTCCCCGCCCCGCTCGCGGTCCGAGAGGCGTCCGCAGGGGCCGGGAAGGAAGCCGCAGCGGCGCTCCAAGAGGTGTCGGACGCGCTCCACGAGGCCGCCTCCGCACCCGCGTACGCCTGCGCCGACGACCAGTGGCCCTGGGGCTGCGTCGCCGAGTGCGAGAGCAGCGGACGCTGGCACGTCAACACCGGCAACGGCTTCTACGGCGGACTCCAGTTCTGGCACCCCACCTGGGTCGAGCACGGTGGCCTCGCCCACGCCCGGCGTGCCGACCTCGCGACCCGGCAGCAGCAGATCACCGTCGCCGAGGAGGTGTTGCGCACCCAGGGCTGGGGGGCCTGGCCCGTCTGCTCCAAGCGGTACGGCCTCAGCGGGCGCGTCCACACCGTCCGGTCCGGCGACACGCTCAGCGCGATCGCCCGCCGCTTCGCGATCGAGGGCGGCTGGCAGGCGCTGTACGCCGCGAACCGCGCGGTGATCGGGGCCGATCCGAACCGCCTCGTCGTCGGTGCCATGCTGCGGATCGCCCCGCTCTGAGAGGGGGCGCCACCCGACGTCAGCGGTACTCGACCGGCTCCCCGCTCGACGCACGGGAGCCGCGCCGCAGTTCGTGCACGAGCGAGCCGTCCGGCAGCCCGTCCGGCAGCCGCTGCTCCGCCAGGAGCACGGCCGCCCCGCCCTCCACGGCGAGCGCCACGAGGCCCTGGTAGGTACGGGCCGCCACCTCCGGTGCCATGCCCAAGGACGGTTCGTCGACGAGCACCACGCGCGCGGTCGCCAGCAGGGCGCGGGACAGCGCCAGCATCCTGCGCTCCCCTCCGGAGAGCGTCCCGGCGGTCCTGGACAGCAGCGGAACCAGCTCGGGGTACGGGGCGGCGGCATCGGGGGCGGGGGCGGGGGCCCCGGGAACGGCGAGTGCGAGGTTCTCGGCGACGGTGAGGCCCGTGTACACCGCCTGTTGGTCCGGCACGAAGCACAGCCCCCGGCGGGCCCGTTCGTGTGCCGACAGGCGGGTCGCGTCGGTCCCGTGCCACTCCACCCGGCCCGCGGACAGGCCCACCGTGCCGGCGAGCGCGCGCAGGGCGGTCGTGCGCCCGGAGCCGTTGCGCCCCAGGAGAACCGTCACCGTACCGGCCGGCACCGGCAGGTCGAGCCCGTGGAGGGCCTCCAGGGGCCCGTAGCGGACCCGGGCGGCGCGCAGCGCGATCTCGATGCTCACGACAGGATCCGCCCCCCTTCCATGGTGTGCACCACGTGCGCGATCCCGGCGACCAGGTCCGGGTCGTGCTCGACGACGAGGACGGTCAGGCCGTCCGCCGCGAGGGCCGTCAGGATCCGGGCCAGGGCGGCCGTCTCGGCGGCGTCGAGCCCGGCGGCCGGTTCGTCCAGCAGGAGCGTGTGCGGCCGTCCGGCCAGCGCACGGGCCAGCTCGACCCGGCGCAGGGTTCCGGTAGGCAGGTCCGCCGCGGCCCGGTGCCGTACGGGGCCGGCGAGCCCGAACAGCCGCAGGCAGCGCTCCACACCGGTCGGGTCCCCGGGGCCGCCGCCCTGCTCCTCGCCGAGGCGGACGTTCTCCTCCACGGTGAGCGACGGGAAGACCACGAGCTGTTGGAACGTCCTGGCGATGCCGAGCCGGGCTCGGGCGGGGGCGGAGCGGGCCGTGATGTCGATGCCGTCGAGCGTGATCCGCCCCCCTCCCCGGCCGGGGCGGAGCGCTCCGGCGAGACAGTCGAAGAGGGTGCTCTTGCCGGCGCCGTTGGGGCCCACGAGGGCGGTGATGCGGGCGGGGGGGAGGGCGAGCGTGACGTGGGAGAGGACGACCACCCCGCCGGGGTGGACGAGGGACAGGTCGTGGGCGCGGAGCCCGGTGCGCGGCGCGGGGCCCCGGGGGCGCACCCGGTGCGCGGCGGCCCGGGCGCCGCGGGAACGGCCGTCCCCGCGCGCCCCGCCCGTCGGGGGGCGCCCTCGCCGGCCGGCCGGCAGCAGGTCCGCCAGCGGGGGGAGCCTGCCCGTGAGGGCCGCGAGGAGGCCGATCAGCACCGCTGCCGCCCCTGCCTGGGAGCCCGCGTCCAGCGTGGTCAGGAGTGCCGCCGCGGCCAGCGGGGTGAGGAGGCTGTCCGCGCCCAGCACCAGGACGGCGGCGAACCAGAGGAGGCCGCGGATCGGGTCGTACGCCTCCGGGTCGAAGGCGCGCAGCCCCATTCCGAGGAGGCCGCCGCCGAGGGCCGCCAGGGCCGCGCCCAGGACGAAGACGAGCACCTTCAGGCGGGGTGCCGGGACGCCCGCCGCCTCCGCACCCGGTTCGTGGTCCCGCAGGGCGGCGAGCGCCCGGCCCGTACGCCCCCGACGGAGGGCTGCCACCAGGGCCAGGCAGCCGGCCAGGACGGTCAGCTCCAGGGCGTAGAAGGCGCGGTCGTCGGAGAAGCCCGCCGGGCGGCCGAGGGACAGTCCGGCCGTCGCGTACGGCTGGGTGAGGACGAAGCGACTGACCGCCACCCCCACGGCGAGCGTCGCCAGGGCCAGGGCCAGGCCGTGGCGACGGATCGCCGGCCAGCCCGTCAGGAGCCCCGCCGCGGCGACCGCCGGCACCGCGAGTCCCAGCGCCAGGAGCAGGGGAATCCCCGCCGCGGCCAGCAGCGCCGTGAACAGCGCGCCGAGCCCCGCGTACGCCGCCTGTCCCAGTGCGATCTGCCCGCCCCTGCCGGCCACCAGGACCAGCGACAGCAGGATCACGGCGAGGGCCGGGACCTGGACCGCCGTGTGCAGGTCGGAACCGGCGAGACCGAGGGGGAGGAGCAGCAGGACGCCGACCACGAGCCACAGGGCCGTCGGCACGCGGCCGGACCGCACCGGCGGCGGCAGCGCGTCCCGACCCTTGCCCCCGACGCCCGGCAGGGCGAGCGCCGCCACCAGCAGGGCGACGACGAACAGGTTCGCGCCGACGGACTGGAGGAGCGGTCCGGTCCAGCCCTCCGGGTGCAGCCGGGTCAGCTGCGCCTGCGCCACTCCGATGGCGAGCGCGGCCCCCACCGCCACCGGAAGCGACCGCATCCGGGCGATCACCGCGACCGCGATCACCTCGACGACCAGCAGCGGCATCCCGTACGGGTCGAGCCGGACGTACGGGGCGAGCAGCACGCCCGTCAGCCCGGCCGTGAACGAGCCGAACGCCCAGCCGGCCGCCGCGACCCGGTCCGCGTCGATCCCCGACAGGACGGCGAGCGGGCGATTGTCCACCACGGCCCGCAGCTCCCTGCCGAACCGGGTCCACCGGGTCACCGCCCCGACCAGGAAGGCCAGCGCCACCACCGTCGTGAGCTGCACCCACGGATCGTCGCCGAGCAGCACCGGCACGTCGTTCCGGGCACCGGGCCCCCACCACAGCACCGCTCCGCCGACGAGCAGCACGAAGACGCCGATGGTGGCCACCAGGGTCTGCGCGGGGTTCGAGCCGCGGAGGGCCAGCGGCCGGAAGACCCCCCGGTCGAGTGTCAGGCCGATGCCGGGGGCGATCACCAGCAGGGTGACCAGGGCCCCCAGGGGCAGCGGCCAGCCCCAGACGACCACCAGCTGGCGCAACGCGTACGCGCAGACCATGGCGATGGCGCCGTGCGCCAGGTTCAGCACGCCGGTGGCCCGGTAGGTGACGATCAGGCCGATGCCGGTGAGCGCGGCGGCGCTGCCGACCGCGAGGCCGGCCAGCGTCAGCTCGTACGTCAGGGAGGCCACGGCTCACACACCGGGCAGGGGGCGAGTTCCGCGTCCCCGACGTCCACCGCCTCCGCCTTGCCCGCCACCAGCGGGCAGTCCGGGCGGTGCGCGAGGGTCCCGCCCGGGACCCGTAAGGGCGGGCCCTCCGAGGACGGCGGGGAAGTCTCCTCCGGTTCGGCCGGAGCCGGCTTTGGAGGGGGTGCGGGGAGCAGTGCCGCCACCCCGATCAGGACCGCGCCCGCCACGATCAGCGCGGCCCCCGGCACCGTGCACGAGGCCAGGTAGGGAAGCTGGCGCTCCGCGTACCGTTCGCCGGAGATCCCGTACCAGCCGAGTGCGCAGAGCACCGCACCCCCGGCGACCGTTGCGAGACCGCTCCACAGCAGGATCCGGGACGTCGGCACGGGGCCTCCCTCCTCTCTTCCTTGCACTATGCCCCGATACGTCCCACCCTGGAAACACCAGCCGCTACGGACTGCCGAGACACCCGGTGGTGAGCCAGATGGTTGTCGAACGACGCGGTGCACGATCCCGTCTCGTGGCCCTCGGGGCCGTTGCAGTCCTCGCCCTGGCACCCGCCCTCGCGGGCTGCTCGGACGACGGCGGGACGACCGGCGACACCACGGCCCCGTCGGCCCCGTCGGGGAGCGACGAGCCCGCCGATCCGGTCCTCGCCAAGGCCGAGATCACCAAGAACTGGACGGCCTTCTTCGATCCGAACACCCCCCTCGCCGAGAAGGTGAAGCTCCTGGAGAACGGCGAACAGATGCAACCGGTCCTCGGCGCGTTCGCCGGCGACAAGAACGCGGCCGCGACCTCCGCGAAGGTCACCGGCATCGAGTTCACCTCGGCCACCGACGCGAACGTCACCTACGACCTGCTGGTCGGCGGGGCGCCGGCCCTGCCCGACTCCCAGGGGACCTCCGTCCTGCAGAACGACACCTGGAAGGTCTCCGTGAAGACGCTCTGCGGCCTGGTCGAGCTGAGCGGTGTCACCGTTCCGGGCTGCTGAGGCGGTCACGGCGCTGCTCCTGGCCGTACTGTTCGCCCTGCTCGCGGGGTGCGGCAGCCGACTCCCGGAGCGCGCCTTCGAGACGCGGCCCACCGCCAACCCCTCCGGCGGTGAGCCGCTCCGCGTCGGCATCATCACCAGCGCCACCAGCCCGGTCGGCGGGCAGGCCTTCACCGGTCCGCGGGACGGGGCCCGCGCCTGGTTCGACGCCCTCAACGCGCACGGCGGCCTCGACGGGCGCCGGATCGAGGTGGAGACCTGTGACGACGGCGGCAGCGGGGTCGGCAACAACGCGTGCGTGCACCGGCTGATCGACGAGCGCAAGGTCTTCGCCCTCGTCGCCACCACCGCCCTGAACTACGCGGGCGCCCCCCTCGTCGCCCGGGCCGGCGTCCCGGACATCGGGGGGCAACCGCTCACCCCCGCCTACGACACCTATCCGCACCTCTACGGGATCTACGGCAGCTCCGCCCCCCGCACCGGCCGGGAGCCCGGTTGGGGCGGCACGCTGTACGGCGGGACCGAGGTGTACCGCTGGTTCCACGAGAAGCTCGGTGCGCGGACCGCCGCCGTCGTGTCCTACAACCAGGCCGCCTCCGCCGCGTACGCCCGACTGGTCGCCCGCGGGCTGCGGACCGAGGGCTACCGGGTGGTCGAGGAACAGGTCGACTTCGCACTGCCCAACTTCCGTGCGGTCGCCGCCGACCTGCGGGCCGAGCACGTCGACCTCCTCTTCGACGCGATGGACACCCACGGCAACGTGCGGTTGTGCGAGGCGATGGAGGCGCTCGGGGTACAGGTCGCCGCCAAGGTGACGAACGTGCAGAACTGGTCCTCGGCCGTCTCGCGCGACTATGCCCGGGCCCCCGGTTGTCGAGCCGCGCTGTGGGTGACCGGATCGAGCCGGAACTACGACGACACCGGTCATCCGGCGGTCCGCGAGTTCCGGGCGGCGATGGGGGACCGGCCGCTGTCCCAATGGCAGTTGGAGGGGTGGGCGGCGGCGATGTGGTTCACCGACGCGGCCCGCTCCTGCCTCGCCGGGGGCGCGCTGACCCGCGACTGCGTCGAGGGGTTCATGAACCGTCAGGAGCCCTACACCGCGGATGGGTTGCTGCTTCCCGTCCGGTTCGAGCACCTGACCGATCCGCCGAAGACCCGTCACACCTGTCTCTCCGTGGCCCGTTGGCAGGACGGTCATGGCTGGGTGAGCCAGGGCGACATGACGGAGAACTGCATGACCGTTCCCCAGCTCGGCTACCGGCTGTGAGCGGCGCCCCCGCGGCCCACGGACCGCTCGGACGCGGGGCTCAGGGACCGATCGCCCCGGAGTCCCGACCGGACGGGTGGAGGTCCGACGGCGGGGCCGTGAGCCGCATCCGCTCGTACGCGGCGAACTCCGGGTGGTGGAGGTCGAAGGCCGGCGACTCGGAGCGGATCCGGGGCACGGTGTCGAAGTTGTGCCGGGGCGGCGGGCAGGAGGTCGCCCATTCCAGGGAGCGACCGAAGCCCCAGGGGTCGTCGACCTCGACCTTCGCCCCGTACCGCCAGGTCCGCCACACGTTGTAGAGGAACGGCAGCGTGGAGGCGCCGAGGAGGAAGGCGCCGATCGTCGAGACGGTGTTGAGCGCGGTGAAGCCGTCGACCGCCAGATAGTCGGCGTACCGCCGTGGCATCCCCTCCGCGCCGAGCCAGTGCTGCACCAGGAAGGTGGTGTGGAAGCCGATGAACAAGGTCCAGAAGTGGATCTTCCCGAGCCGCTCGTCGAGCATCCGGCCGGTGAACTTGGGCCACCAGAAGGAGAACCCGGCGAAGGTGGCGAAGACGACCGTGCCGAAGACCGTGTAGTGGAAGTGGGCGACCACGAAGTACGAATCGGTGACCTGGAAGTCCATCGGCGGCGAGGCCAGGATGACGCCGGTGAGCCCGCCGAAGAGGAAGGACACCAGGAAGCCGACGGACCACAGCATCGGGGTCTCGAAGGAGAGCGAGCCCCGCAGCATCGTCCCGGTCCAGTTGAAGAACTTGACCCCGGTCGGCACCGCGATGAGGAACGACAGCAGCGAGAAGAACGGCAGCAGCACCGCGCCCGTGGCGAACATGTGATGGGCCCAGACCACCACGGAGAGGCCGGTGATCGCCATGGTGGCGCCGATGAGCGTCGCATAGCCGAAGATCGGTTTGCGGGCGAAGACCGGGATGACCTCGCTGACGATCCCGAAGAACGGCAGCGCGATGATGTAGACCTCGGGGTGGCCGAAGAACCAGAAGAGGTGCTGCCAGAGGAGTGCCCCGCCGTTCTCGGGTTGGAAGACCACGGAGCCCAGGCGCCGGTCCGCCTCCAGGACCAGCAGCGCCGCAGCGAGGACGGGGAAGGCGACGAGCACCAGGATCGCGGTGAAGAGGACGTTCCAGGTGAAGATCGGCATCCGGAACATGGTCATCCCCGGTGCCCGCATCCCGATGATGGTGGTGAGGAAGTTGACCGAGGTCAGGATCGTGCCGAAGCCGGAGAGCGCGAGCCCCGTGATCCAGAGGTCGACGCCGATGCCGGGGGAGTGCTCCGGACTGTTGAGCGGGGCGTAGGCGGTCCAGCCGAAGGCCGCGGGGCCGTCCGGGACGAACAGGGAGCCGAGCACCATCAGGCTGCCGAAGAGGAACAGCCAGTACGAGAACGCGTTGAGCCGGGGGAAGGCGACGTCGGGCGCGCCGATCTGCAGCGGCACCAGTTCGTTCGCGAAGCCGGCGAAGGTGGGGGTGGCGAACAGCAGCAGCATGATCGTGCCGTGCAGGGTGAAGGCCTGGTTGAACTGCATGTTCGAGATGAGCTGGAGGCCGGGGCGCGCCAGCTCGGCCCGCATCAGCATGGCCATCAGCCCGGCCACCAGGAAGAAGGCGAACGCGGTGCCCAGGTAGAGGTGGCCGATCTTCTTGTGGTCGGTGGTGGTGAGCCAGTCGATCAGGATGCGGCCGTGGCGCTCCCGGGTCGATTCGACAGTCGCGGTCGCCGTCCCGTTGCCCATCGCTTCCTCCGCTTCGCCGCCGTCCCGGACCGGCGTCCCCTGGCGTTCGGACAGCGTAAGCACTGCGTAAGGAAAGACGGGAAGCCTCGGGCGCGCGTCGCCCGCGCAATTCGGACCGGAAGAGCGGCAGCGGCAATGAGACGCACCTTCCCGCTGCTCGGTGAACCCTTCGTGTAAACAGCTGGAAGTCGCTCGGAATTGCTGGAGAAACTGCTGTGGGTCGTCTCTCTGAGTGGCGGTGGGCGTGTCAGACAGATGTCGAGAACTTGTGACACAAGCGTGACCGCCAGGGGACTAACGTGAGGTTCATGGCACCCACTTCACGCACTCCCGAACCGTCCTCCGACGCTCCCGAGTCCTATGTGGGCCTCGGTGCCGAAGGAGCCGAGCGACTCGCCAGGAGCCGGGGTTGGCAGGTCGTCAGGTCCCTGCCGCCCGGCGCGATCGTCACCATGGAGTACCTGGACGGGCGCATCAACTTCGAGGTCGAGGGCGGTGTCGTCGTCCGCTGTTGGCTCGGCTGAGGAGCCTGCAGACCC